>JAEHCK010000067.1 GCA_020696345.1 Thermoplasmata archaeon
AGGGCAACAAACCCTAGAGCACTTTGCCAGCTAACCCCATCATAGCGTGCCCACCGAGGCTAACGAAGTTAGCTGAGCATGCCACCAGTCTATAGTGAGCGAAGCGAACGATGACTGGTGGTGTGGGCACGCAGGTTGACATAATTTTGATGACTATTACTTGTTCACATTTATAATATTTTTTTGGCAAAACTTAATTTAGAGTGAAAAATAAGATTATTTATGGAAAATTGTCAAAAAAGTGTACAAATCAAATTAAATATGAATGAATGTATTTATAATAATAAGGGTAAGTTATGCAAAAGATAATATTTAAAAAAAAAAGAAGCAATATTTTTTCGTTTATAATCCTTTTTATAATTTTGAATCTTTCACTTAATATTGTTATTTTATCGACAATAGCTCAAAATAATAGTAATTGGCAAATAACCATTGATTTATATCCAGAAATTTCAGCTAAGAACCAAGAGGTATTATTAATAATTCGTATTGAAGACAATAATGGGATGCCAGTTCCCGATATGCCACTTAATATTACCTTAAAAAATTTATCACCAGATTCTCATACAAAAGAAATTCAATTTCTAAATGAACCATATCTAAAAACTAATGAAAAAGGTGAATATACAACCATATTCAATGCCCCTATTTTTGAATGGTATAGGGATGGAATTTATGAAATAAATGTTAGAGTAAGATCATACGATGGCACTATACTTTCCAAATCAAGAGAATTTCAGGTAAAAGAAAAAATATTTGATACTAAATATGACCAATCTATTGAACCAGCTCCGCCAGGATCATGGTATAGTGTAATTTTATATAATGTTGATTTTGAAACATTTACTGCAAGCGTTTATCAGAATGGTGTAAAGGAACAAAAAACATGGGAAAAAAATGATTGGGAATCTATTGGTGGAGAGTCCGTTGGTAATAAAGAAACTGGGGAGAAAAATTTTGTATATGAGATCCATTCATATGAAGATGAATTCACTATTTTATTTAGATTTGATGGCAATTCACAATCATTAGATCAAACGGAAGAATATCCGGATAAGACTTTAATATATAAATTTCTAGTCACAGATATATCTGGAAAAGAGATTAATATTACATTTTCTTATTACAGTAATGGACAACAGATTATTGAATCATATGATATTCCTTCAGTAACATTATTGAGGCCGACAATTGGATTGACAGATCGATTAGGTAGGTGGTGGTTTTTTAAAAATGTTGATGGTGCAGATCGTTTAGGAACTGGACAAAATAGTGAAGTTTTTATTTATGGGATAGGGTTTAAAGAGAATGTAAAATTAAAAATTTTCAATTCAACAAATATAATTTATGAAGAAGATAAAATATCTGAAAATTATGTAACATTTTTTAAATGGCATGTTCCAACAAATATTGAAATTGGCACTTATAATTTGACTTTAGAAGGATACGACGTTAATGATATATATTTCAAACATGAAATTAATTTTTATATTAAAGAAGAACCAAAGAAACTAGGTATTTCGGGTGGAGAATCTTTTTTTGAATCATATGAAAATACCCTATACTCCTTTATTATCATTATTTTGGTGATAATCTTAGTAATGGTAGCATATACCAGACTAAAAAGAAAAAAATTATTAAATCATATTATAAGAAAAAGAATTTATGAACATATTGAATTAAAGCCAGGAATACATTTTCGAGCATTACTAAATAATCTACAGTTAAATATTGGTACTTTAACTCATCATCTTAAAATTTTAGAGCGTGAAAAATTTATACGTGAGTATCAAGATGGAATGTATCGTCGTTTTTCTTTATTCAGTGAAACGCCAACTAAAACAATCAATTTACCTATTATTCAAGAGAACCTTTTAACAATTATAAAGGAAAATCCTGGCATAACGCAATCTAATATCTCAAAAAAAACAGGTAATAGTAGAAGTAATATTAATTACCATATTAAAATTCTTAATGATAGTGGAATGATTTCTATTGAAAAACAGGGAAGAATAAGTCAATGTTATCTAACTAAATGAATAAATAGAATGCCTCTTCTCCGAATTTGGGCAGATTATTTAGATAGTGGATTGTGAATTATGGATTGTGAATTGTTAATGGCATACAAAAAAGATAATGGTTGATAAAATTAAATCCCAAATCATAAGTGAAAATCCAAAGAAAAACCAAACTGCTAAACCCAAAAGTTTCTTGTTCACTTTGGGGTTTTGGTTTTAGGGTTTTCTTACAAGTTGGGATTTTGTATTTTGTATTTTTTCAATCTACATACCACATCCCAAATCCCTATCGATATCTTTATTTATGCTTTATGATTAACCTATCACCACTCAAAAGGGGGATTCATAATGGTAACCAAAAGTGATGATCCAAAGGTTAAATTTAACAGATCGATCACAATAAGTAATGCACTGAAGCGTGCCGCCAAAGTTGCGATCAACGATGCTTTAAAGGTAAAGAAGGATGAACGTGTTCTAATTATCACAAATCCAAATAATGATGTCCAGAAGATATCCATGGCACTGTACGATGCCGCCCTGGTCGCAGGTGGTAGGCCAACGGTTTTGTTCCAGCCCATGAAGACACAGCTCGATTTTGCCGATGATACTGTGATCCATGCGCTCCGTGCCGAGCCCGAGGTCATACTATCCATCAGCCATGAGAAACTCGGCAAGGATAAGTGGGCAATGAAAAAGCCGTATAAGTTCAAGAAAAAGTCATATGACCATGTATTCCATTATTTACTTGCAAGTAAGAAAACACGCTCGTTCTGGTCGCCGTCCGTGACCGCGAAAATGTTCGAAGATACCGTGCCGATCAATTATAAAGAATTATCAGAGAACTGTAATAAACTCAAGAAGGTCTTCGACAAAGCGGCTGAGGTCCATATAACCACAAAACTGGGCACCGACCTGGTGATCGGCCTTTGCGGGCGAAAGGGGTTCACCGATGATGGTGATTTTTCAAACCCGGGTGCAGGCGGAAATCTACCCGCGGGTGAGATGTTCATATCGCCAGAGCTGAAGTCGTCCTATGGAACATTGATCTTCGACGGCAGCATTGCCTCGGATAAAGGTATAATCTTGATAAAAAAACCAATTAACTGTATAGTTAAGAATAATCTGGTGACAAAGATCACCGGCGGGAAGGAGGCAAAAGAACTTAACGAGACGTTGGATCGCGCTAAGAAAACCACGAAAAAGTTCGCGGCCGATGGTAAGATCTCCAAAAAGGACCTACCGGTTTACCTGGAGAACATAAAAAACCTGGGTGAACTTGGGATAGGCCTGAACGAAAAGGCGAGAATTGTCGGTAACATGCTGGAGGATGAGAAGGTGTTCAAAACCTGCCATGTTGCCATCGGTATGAACTATGACGAGGATGCAAAGGCACTGATACACCTGGATGGCCTGGTAAAGGATCCCACCATGGAAACTACGGACAGTAAAGGACATACCACATTAATAATGAAGAATGGTAAAATTGTAATTTAATTCAATAAACATTAAATTATCAAGAGACCTTTCATTTAAGTGCGGGGTAACACAATAAACTTTAAATACACGGCGCACTATATCTTATAGTTTACAACCTGAAGTTGTGTAGTCCGGATTGTATATCGCCAAATAAACAATGGCGGTGGCTATTTTCCAATTATCTGGATGTGAAATGATGGCAAAGGAAAAAAATAATGACAAAGAATTCATACAATTCTCCAAACTTCAAAGAGGTGAACCAAAGCCACCCAGGAAAAATCAAATGGACAAATTCAGGGTTCCCGAGACAGACTTGACCGTATCTGATAACTTCATTAATGTAACCACAAAATTACCTGGGGTTAATTCAAACGACTTAACACTTGCTTTAACACAAAACTCACTGATAATCAAGTGTTTGAATAATAAAGAAGCATATTATACCGAAATTAAGCTGGAGGAGCAAATTATACCGCAATCTGCACTGGCTTGGTTTCAAAATAACATTTTAAATTTCAATATATTAAAACAAAAAAGATCAAATGTTCAGCTTGGATCGGTTGATATTGAAACCTTACGAAATGAGCTGGACCAAACCAAGCATAACCTGCAGAGATCTCAAGAGCAATTTCATGCGGTTCAACTGGAATACCAGAATCTAATGGTGAAGGGAAAGAAAGAGGTTGAACAACAGATCGATACCTACAAGGTATCAGTCATCAAAAAGATCCTGAAAACTGTTGATAATTTTACATTGGCTTTGAAATCAGCATTAAATATTAAAAATAAAGATATGGAGCGGGTCATGGTTGGAATTGATCTGATCCTTAACGAATTACTGGATATAATAAAAGAAGAAGGAGTGAACGAGATACCAACAACTGGGATGGTCCTGGACACGACCCAACATGAAGTGATGGACTGTGTAGAAACCGAGGAATATCCGGAAAATACCATATTAGAGGAATATCAGAAAGGATATATGTACAAGAATGGTATCATTCGGCCATCAAAGGTCAAGGTGGCGGTAGCTCCTAAAAAGAAAAAGAAAAAATAGATTTGAGTTATATGGAGGTATTAAAATGAGTAATAGAATAATAGGAATAGATCTAGGTACAAGCAACTCGGCAGCAGCGATCATGGACCATGGCAGGCCCAACATAATACCAAGCGCCGAGGGCACGAGTTTAGGTGGAAAGGCATTTCCATCGGTTGTGGCATTTACAAAAGATGGCCAACGACTGGTAGGCGAACCTGCACGAAGACAGGCAATCTCGAACCCAGAGAGGACCATTACCGCTATCAAACGAAAGATGGGCTCTCGCCATCGTGTTAAGATCGATGATAAGAAGTTCTCGCCCGAAGAGATCTCCGCAATGATATTGCGTAAGATCAGGGAGGATGCGGAGAATTATTTGGGAGATAAGATCGAAAAGGCTGTGATCACCGTCCCTGCGTATTTTGACGATTCACAACGCCAGGCCACAAAAGACGCAGGTAAAATTGCCGGTTTGGAAGTAGTTCGGATCATAAACGAACCCACGGCGGCGTCGTTCGCGTACGGTCTTGATAAAGAGGGAAAACACTTGAAGATCGCAGTTCTTGACCTTGGCGGCGGAACATTCGATGTCACATTCATGGAGATGGCTAGTGGCGTGTTCGAAGTGAAAGCTACCAGCGGTGATACCAAGCTTGGCGGAACAGATATGGATAATAACATCGTTGAATATTTATTGGATGACCTCAAGAGTAAACATAATATCAATTTAAAGAGCGATACCACCGCCATACAGCGCTTGAATGAAGCAGCGGAAAAGGCCAAGATCGAGCTCACGAACGTGCTGGAAACAGAAATAAACCTGCCATTCATTGGCCAGGGTAAAGATGGACCAATACATTACACACATACTTTGACCCGGGCAAGAATGGAAGAGCTAATAGAAGATGTATTAGAGAAATTAAAACCACCGATCAAACGGGCTATGAAAGATGCAAAGATAAAAAAAAGTGATATGGACAAAGTAATTCTGGTTGGCGGCCCCACACGAATGCCGGTGGTCCTCAAGACATTTACCGATATCTTAGGTATGGAGGCCGAGCATGGTATCGACCCCATGGAATGCGTAGCTATGGGCGCTGCGATCCAGGGCGGTGTGCTTGCCGGCGAGGTGAAGGATATAGTTCTATTGGATGTTGCCCCGCTGTCATTGGGGATCGAGACATTAGGCGGAATATTCACCAGATTAATTGACCGAAATACAATAATACCCAAAACAAAATCCAAAATCTTCTCCACCGCTGCTGATAACCAGCCAGCAGTGGATGTTCATGTGCTCCAGGGTGAGCGTGGAATGGCCGCAGAGAACAAATCTCTTGGAAAGTTCTCCCTGATCGGTATCCCACCCGCACCGCGCGGTGTGCCGCAGATCGAGGTGAAATTCGAGATCGATGTGAACGGGATTCTCAATGTATCCGCCAAGGACATGATGACCGGGAATGAACAGGATATCACTATTACAGGATCTAGCCACTTGACCGATGATGAGAAAGATGAAATTATCAAGGAATCGGAAAAATATTCTGAGGAGGATAAGAAGTTCAAGGAGCAAGTGGAGATCCGCAACCAAACCGATCAATTGATATATTCCACCGAGAAAGCCATGAAAGAGCACGGCGACAAATTAGATTCAAAGAAGAGAAAGTCAGTTGAGAAAAAGATAAAAGAACTCAAAAAAGCAATGGATGACAAGAAAGATACCGAAACCCTGAAGACAAAGAGCGAGGACTTATCCAAGGCCGCCCAGGACCTGTTTGCAATGGCCTATCAAGAGGCGGCAAAGAAACAAGCGGAGGCGTCGGGTGCAGGGCCAGGACAACAACCACCCGGATCTGGCCAAGGGCCGTTCACTGCTGGCGACCACGGGATGGGAGCTAATGAAGACGAGGATGGAGAATCCAAACCATCGAAAAAGGGTAAACGAAAAAAAGGTGGAAACAAAGATAAAGATATTGATGAAGAAAATGTCGTTGATGTGGATTACGAGGACTTAGACGATTAGGAATATCGATCAAGAATCCGGTTTCTTTACAGGAGGCAGTGCACGTTGAGCTGGTGTAGCTGTAGCAATCGTTCTTACGGTTTGTGCAGGCCTGCCTATTGGTTGTGCGGCTGGTTTTGCAGGCTCCAGTTGTTTGGGTTGTGATACTTCTTCGGCAGGGATCGCAACATACATTTTTGGTGCAGGTTCAACTTGTGGTTCAGGAGGCGCTTGTTCAGGTGCAGGTGCAGGTACTGGAACTTGAGTTTGCATGGGCACAGGTGGTGTGCTGGGAGTGCCAGGGCCAGGACCAGGGCCGGGTTTGGAAAGTGCCTCTTCATCTCCACGTTCGCCCCCATCACCCTCCAATGACTGCTCACGCTGCTTTTTCTTTTTACGCATGAAATTGATGAAAAATAAAGTCAACAATATTATTATGATTATTATCACACTACCCAGATATATCAAGTACGTATTTTTGTCGGTTTCATCTCCATCCTTCTCCAAACTTGCGCGGATGATCCTTATTTCAAACTCAAGTGATTTTTCGATCACCTCAATATTGGTTTCCATTTTGCCAGTTACATTGAATTGATAAATACCTGATTTAAATTCTGATGGGATATTTATCAATAACAGTGCATACTTAGTTTCAAAGAAATCAAGCGTTATATTTTCCGGAACTAATCCAAACATTGTGTCTAAAAGCGGATCTTCCAGATCAACAGATAACATGACAGTTCCTTTGTTGGCTTTTAGGTTTGTGATCGTGATGGAAATGGATTTACTTTCACCTTGTTTCAATTTAAATGATGATTCATTGACCTCCATCTTATAATTATAAAAATCCATGGCGGGTGGTGCATTAGTGGTGAATTTCTCGGTTTCGGACGTGTATTTTCCCAAGATATCTCCACCATGAACGCAAACATTCCAATAATAGGAAGCATTGTTCTTTAAAAACAATGACCAGGTATATTCATTAACACCTAAATTGGCAATGGTCATGTTCAAGGAGTTTGGTGATGTTCCAAGATTGATGTCAAACAACACACCAACGGGATTTGAATAGTCCAGTTCCCAAATAAAAGTAGGTTTTAATGAGATAACCTCTTGATCGTTTATGGGATATTTTAGGTTGATCATTGGAATTTCTATCTCTGGAATATCAAGATTGATCTTAAAATTCCAAATACCATCATCACACTCGCCTGCCGAGCCGGTTACATTCCAGGGTACCACGGTCCAGTAGTATGTTTCTCCATCTATTAGTTTGGTTTTTACTATGTAAAAATTATCTATAATGCCACCTACTTTTTCTAAAAATTCCGAGTTCGGGTCAAGATCGATAAGTTTATTCTGGTCTGTATCAAGATAAATGTCGAATTTAATATTACTTGAGTTATCATTACTGATCCATTTCAATGTTGGCGTTGCATTTCCAACCTGTGAATTATTTCTCGGTAATTTCAGATTAGTTTTCAGATCACTATCCGCAATAAATATTCTAAACCGTTGTGTTAAAGACAGGGTGGGCCCATTTCCCGCAACATCCACTGCACGCCATTTAACAAGATTGCCTAGGCCGGTGTTGAAATTTATGATGGCGCTTGCATGTACACTTAAGTTGGTCCCTTCCAGGCCAGGGTTGAGCCAATTAGACCAGGACTGACCGTCATCAAGGGAATATGTATACTGGATCGTACTGGCATTGACGCCACTGGTATTATCGGAAATATCGATGCCAAACCTTATGATGCGGGTATTGAAATTCACATCGGTATCCGGAGTATAATTGGAAAATGTTATGTTTGTCGTGTCAACTTTGATCGAATATTGCGGTGAATATCCATACCCGTTCCCCAGAGTATCATTTCCACGCCATTGGATCAAATTATCATTACCGTCCGGGAAATATATATCCTTACTTATTGTAATCTCATAATCATCTGTGATGAGCCCTGCAGATGTCCAGTTTGACCAAGTTGTACCATTGTCATTAGATATTCTGAATTGCATAGAGTTTGCGGTCACTTTGTTACCGCCGATATCTGTAACGGAAATACCACAGGTAACGGTTGGCTGGTTCTGCCACTCATCCATTGATGGTATTGGGTCTGTGAATTGGATATTTTCACCATCGATATTCAACTGAAATGAGATATTGGAGATATCATTCGCGCGGGGTATCTTTGTTATATTAATTATATATGTATAATTAATAGACTTTTGACCGACCGGAATAGTTATATCGATCTTGCTCCCTGGTGGATTTGAATCGGTCCAATTATAGGTGGCATTCCATAATTTAACTTTGTAATGTTCAGCTCTGGGATAGATATTGGTGGAATTCTCATAAATTACAGTTAAATTGCTCCATGTTATTGAACCGGCACCCCGTATCCATTCGCCGCTCGATAATATATTCTGTTTTTCATCTTTCACAATTAGCTCACCGTCGAAGTTCAATCTGGTTTCGATATTAAACACATTTAAATAATTGCGAGTGAAGCATTGATTATTATCCCAGTATTGGATCTGTATAGGCAATTGGTCTCCAAAGGGACAGGTCCAGTTGAATTCGATGTTGAACAACAACCGCCATTTGCTGCCGCCGGATGTTGAATTATCACTGCCACTAAGTAGTTTTGTATAATGGTTCGGATCGTTTTTCACACTGAAAGTATCGGAGGATCGTTCCCATGTATATTCCAGAGCCAAACCATTTGGGTCCAAAATCAATGTAACATTTACAAGATCGGTTATCTTTCTAATAGTTGTGAAATTAACCTCGAATTCATAAGTTTTTAATTTGGCGTAACACGAATCATTCAACGGGCCGTTGCCATTTAAAAGTTTTAGAAAGTTAATTTTAGGTGAAAATGCTAATCCGCCACGTAATACATAGATCTCACCTGAATTTTCTCTTGTATTATTCAATCCATCGGCATCATTGGCGATCATCGCCAGATCCATAATATTATCGCCGTCCACATCTCCATGTACAATCCTATAGCCCAGCAGATCACCAGCATCTGCACCGAAGAAATAAAAATCGGGTGATATAGTGTCAAGATTGATCTGTTCTTGCAGACCTTCCAAACCGTTGATTATGACCATCTCACCTGCATTGGCATAATTATTACCCGGACCATCTCCATTCGGTGCAGTTATCGCGAGGTCGTCAATTCCATCCCAGTTCCAATCAAATGCATCGACATGCGTGCCCGATTTATCGTTCGATGATGGAAATGCCACACATACATCTGCTATGGTCAGTGCTAATTGCCATTCAAATGGTGCTGGCTCGTGAAATGGTGAGCCATAAATTACATAGGTTTCACCAGCATCGACTGCACCTACGATCAAGTCTGAATATGAATCATTATTTATATTGCCAAACGCCACTGAACTGCCTAAATGGTCACCATTTTGTTCAGCAAATAATGTAAAATTTGCAGGGGTAGCAATATTTGCCAGGTCCCAAGAAGATGTTATATTTAAACTCCAATAAAGAACATAGGCTTCACCACCATCAATTGTGGGACTTATTGGCGGACCATCACCATTAGGTACGCCAATTGCGATATCGATTATTCCGTCACCATTGAAATCGTCACCAGTGGCAATGGCCTTGCCAGATTCATCCGTGCTATCGATCCCATAGATTATCGTCAGATTTACTGTAGGTAGTTCTGTACTGTCAAGTTTGATATCTGGCACATTTTTATTGAATCCTTGGATCAACACAATCTCACCACATTCTGGTCTGGCATCGCCCGGTCCGTCAGCATGTGGGGCGCCGATTAATATATCATCAAAATTGTCAGAATTTAGATCTGCTGCCGCCAAAGAGTAACCGAATTTATCACCAAATGCCCCCCAGATTGTTACATTTGCTTTGGTGGTCGTTAGGTCCCAGTTGGTGAGTGTTTTGAGGTAGCTACCTCCATAAATTATGAAGACTTTACTATCTTCGCTCGCACCGATAATAATATCTCCAATTCCATCTCCATTAAAATCACAAACAGTAACGGCTGTACCTATTCCATCATTCGAATTATTGCCATAGATCGGCAAGAAAGCCGAGGAAGGTGTTGCAAGGTCTAAGCTGGCAGGTAAATTTGGACTGCCAAATATAACATAAACGATCCCACAATTCTCCCTGCCAGTTACATTATCCTCTCTTGAGCCAAGGATGATGTCATCATAATTGTCTCCATTCACATCACCAATTGCAATAGAATCATAAAGTCGTTCTTCCACGAGCCCTCGTGCTTTACGACCGTAAATTGTCATATCTTGATGCAAACCTGGTCTGGTTAAATTCATATCAAAATCCAATCCGCGAGCCCTGCTAGTTGATCCAGACCTGCTTTGGGGCGGTGCAAGATCATCCGCGTCTACAGTATTAAAATATGGCTCGATCATCAAGATCGTGGGGGCCAATAATAATGCTGTGATGAGCAAAATTCCAAATCTTTTGAGAGGTGCTGACTTAGTGGTAAATTTCATTCTCGACACAACCACAAAAAAACCTCCTAATATAGGGGATAATTTATTAATGGTAATATAATAACATAAGCTATTAAACACTTTCCCAATAAATATTAAATAGTCAAGAAATTCAATCGCCATTTATTATTAGGATTTGTTGGTGATAATTATTTCAGACCGTGATCTAGGGCATTTTGCCTCAAAACAAGAGATCGAGCAATATGTGATCCAGTTGTTAAGTCATGGTAAAAAAATGACCACTAAAGAAATTGTTGAACGTACCGAACATGATGGTCTCAGCTGTCCTGATGAACCGGTGCGGTTCCTGAATAAATTACGCATGAAAGGGCAGATCAATGGGCAGGTTTCTTTGGAGCATAAAGGCTGGCTGTGGTGGAAATAAGCAGATTAGATGACGATGAGGGCATTGGAAATTGGAGATTGTAAATTTGAAATTGTAAAATTAAGCTCCAAGTCCCAAACTCCAAACCAATCTTGGTAGATCAACAAATCATTACCCCGACCCCTCTCGAAAATATTTTGATAATCAACATTCAATAATCGCATGTATATCCAGACACTAGACCCCTGATTCAACCCTTACACTCACACACCCACACACTCCGAAATTAGGGGTCCGGGGTCACAATTCGGGGGTCAGGCACCTTCAACTCCCCAAACTCACACACTCTTACACCCACACACTCCTTTAATCAATAAGCTAGCAACTAAAATCACCCAACTCTGCGCAATGCTTCAGCCGGCGGCAAGAACGACGCACGAAGTGCGGGGTAAAGTGTTGATGCAAATGTAACCAGATATATAACCATAACCAGAATGGACAGCTCGGCCAATGGCAGCACGAACTCGTAGTTACCACCTGTCCATGCACCAAAAGCCAGATATGAACTCAAAATTCCTGCGATCAATCCGATGGCAATAGCCAAACTTGCAATGAACGAGTGTTCGATGATAAATGTCTTGATCATCATTTTTCGTGTAAAACCCAGAGCACGTAATACTCCGATCTCATAACGGCGCTCTTGAACAGTTCGCGCAGTGACCACGCCCATACCAATTATGCCCAGGACCAGGCCCAGGCCAAGAAACGCCTGGAACAGCACCATGAATGAACGCTCATATTCACGGTTCTCCAAAACAAGTTCGCGTATGGAGTGCGCATCCAAGCCGTATTGGCTAAGCTCGCGTTCAAGGCCCCGGGCGATCTCTTCGGGTGAACCCTTGACACCAGGCTTCAATTTGAATAGCACATATCGATATTCTGCAGATGTTGGAAAGAGCGACTTGAGATTATTTTCCGACATCATGAAGGTTCCGCCAAAAACAGAGTTTTCTAATATACCAATAACCTCAAGCTCCACTTCTTTTCCGGATTCGTCTTCAATGGTATATATCTCACCCAACGATCCTTCATAGATCCAGATAAGTGTATTATAATCAACCACAATAGGTATTCGACCATGGTTGGCTTTTGCAGTTTTTTCTAGCTCGAGCCAGGCATCATCTGGGTCATTGGTGCCCGTGCCTGTGCCCGTGCGTGTATCCATGAACCTGAATGCATTCTCGGATACGAACTCGTGACCCACACCCAATAACCGTGGTGGAAAACGCACATTCATGTTCGAGCAAGTACCGCCAGGCGGGCCTACGAGCAAGATCTCGGTCACAGTCACATTCGCCATTGTTGGGGCATGGATATTATTACTTGCCAGCTGGGTCATATTTTCAAGATCTATCGAGATCGGTACTGCAGTCTCACCTATGATATCATACCCACCACGCTCTTCATAACTAACAGCATCCACGCTCTTGGCCTGGATGGCGATATTGATCGAGAGCGCGGCTAATAAAAAGATGACAAGCGTGAAAATTGTAATAATTTGTCCTGTTCGTGCCGGTTTGCGTGTTGTGTTCCGAAGTGAATATTTGAGCACCGGCGAACTCCTATTTCCATAGTGGAAGAGTTGGTCGAAAAAATTGGTTATACCACTTAAGTTTGTGATTACTATTAAAATTATGCTAAAAACAAATAATAGCCCGATAAAAAAGAACAACTCCATTGTGGGCGCATTTACCATTGGAAAGACGATGATAGAATATGCAATAATGTAGCCCACCGCCAAAGATCCTGCAGCGGTGAACGCGGCTCTGCGAGTCGAGGTTTTATTCGAGAAATATCCGGCAATAAATCCGCCACCAAAAAACATCAGGATCGGTCCAAGAAGCCACATATAAAACTCTGAGCCGTTATGATATAATTCGAGTTTTATATCTGTGGATAGACCGATGATGCCAATTGCTGAAATTAAACAACCAAAGACGATCATTACCACCCCAAGCCAGACCAGACCATGTGAATGTGTACGTGTACGCGTATGTGCGCCCTTATCTTTATGTGTATGTACAAACACAGGTGCTGGCCGGCCATATAGTGCAGATAGGATACTTTGGTTGGCAATATGTCGTGCAGTAAAGAAAATGGTCAGGCTTGAAATTATGAACCCCGTGAAAAACCCAAACGCCAACGAGCTCGGTTTAAAATAGAATGGTATGGTAAAACCCTGAACTGCCGAAGACCAGATAGAATTCAACGCATTGACCAGGCCCCAGCCAAGTAATAATCCAAATATTATTCCAACGATACCTGCAATCAAGGTATAAATCAAACCTTCAATAACATATAATTTAACCACCCGGTTTCTGGCCATACCAATTGCCCGGACCAAACCAAATTCGTATTTTCGACTCTCCGCCAAGATCAGGAATATGGTGACGATCAGCGCTATGCCAGCAAGAACGATCGTACTTGAAAACGCGAGAAACATCATTGGGAAAATGTTCATACCGTGAGCGGTTGCCAGCGAGTCTGACTTGACATGCTCGATCATAAGCCCGGCATCGGAATACCCAAACGAATCATCCAGATATTCGCCCAGACCAACCTTGATTGTATCCAGATTATGTGTATTGTTTGAGCTTGTGTTCAATTTTATCATGGTAAGCGAGCCAAGATTTGTGCCCCATAGTTCAACAGTCTGGTCATAATCGATATATGCCTTTGGCGTGCCTTCATATTTGAACCAAAACTCGCGGTCAGGTTCGGTGATCCTGTCCAGGTCAATTGGGAACGACGGGTCCCAGTTAACACAATCCAGCTTGCCGGAAAGCCCGGGAAATGCCGGCATCAGTGCGGCGTCATTGGCGATGCCTGATAGACCAATGATGTATTTTACTTTGAACTGGTGTGTGGTGTTATAGACATTATAAAATCTATCCAAGGCCATATATTCCATTGTTACGGTATCATTCACTGCCGCACCGAGCTGGTCAGCAGTCCAGTCAAGAAGGGCGATTTCGTTGTTAGCCAGATCCAGATCGTTCCCGGAACCTTGTATTTCAAAATCTCCAAAGGCGGCATCTTTGGCAAGATCCAAACCGGTTATTATGGAATAATTGATGGTGCGATCGCTGCCGTCCAAAGTTATTGAATTTACAAAATATGTTAATACTGGTGATGGATCGATCGGTTCATTTTGCAAGGAATTATGATCATCAACCAGATCATATACATAATGATCAAAGAATATTTCGTGGTTGATCAATCTTACGTAATTCAAGTCCGTTCTGTCGAATTCATACCCGAGCTCTTCATATCCTACTTTAGAATCCAAACACTTACCTAGGATCGCAGTTACCTTTTCATCGTTATCTATGCCAGTATATTTATCCCCCAGGTTGGAGATAAGGATCAAATTGATCTTATTTCCAATGTCAAGTAGATCTTGCAGCGCGGTTAGATTCATAAAAATATTGGGTGTGCTGTGGCTGCGGCCGTCCAGTTGTAGTTGGCCCAGGCCCTCTTGCGCGGCAATATATTTGACGGTCATGGTATGTTCAATGGCATTAAACCCTTGATGTTGTGAGTACACTGTATCAATTGCATATGTCGGGTTATTGATGGCTAGTTTGATCTGCTCATTTTCTTTTATATTAAGTAACGCAGCCAAGACCTCGTTGAGCATGCATTCATTTTCACCAAGGTTCAGGTCTGTTGGATCTAATTTATTGCCGGTTTTGGAGTTAGTAAACGCACCAAAGGTACGGGCCTGGCCGGTTATACCGAATAATTGTGCTTTGTTTTCGCGTAGTTCGGTCTCACTCGAAGTTACCGAACATGGAAGTAATATCATAGGTGCAGCTTTATCGATCACTTGTTGAACGGTTGCATTATTTTCAATGGTAGAATAATAATTATAGTCAAAAAAATCACCACCGCGAACCACTATATCCACATCTCCAAGGTTTTCAAAAGTGGAGCGATACACCAGGTACTCCATGGAATCGCCCACAACCAGTGAACCGGTAATAACAGCCGTACTGACCATCAGTCCAAGCACTATAAGTACGGCTTGACCTTTGCGCCGGGACAATTCGAGGACGGCTAATCTTGATAAAAACCAATTCAAAAACATCTACCTCTGCTAAAACTTTTGCATAATTATAGATAAAGGCATTTTTTTCAAATATATATATTACTATTTATTGTTGGTTTGAAAGGATGAGTTCATAAATATTAAAGTTTTACAAATTCCAAAAAACAAGCATCAAATCACAAATAATAACCAAATTCCAATGACCTAATCACCAAAACACGGATTAATTGTTGTTTCGGTAATTGTAATTTGGTGCTTGGAGCTTATTTGGAGGTTGGGTTTTGGTGCTTGGGATTTGGCACCTTTTTATTATTCATCAGTTAATAATCTAAAATTATCTGCCACAAATGCTCATCCACGGGCATTGTTTTCTCAACTTGCATGTCTTACAGGTCGTGGAGCTTGAGCCGAACGGGACTATAACAAAACCAATGACCATAAAAATTATCAATAATATCAATACGATCCAATTAAATGAATATAAAAGCAGGAAGATACCAATACCCAATGGTACGAACCAAAGTGGAAATAATACACCAATATTACGCTTGAACTTGTTCTTAAACTCACGCGGTGGTTTACGTTCGGTGATGTATTTAGTAACTAAACCGTAACCGCATAAGGAACTGCGCGTGCCATAATGTGGGCAGTAGGCACATATGCCCAACATAAACAGGTAATTGCTGATGAAAATATAAATGATAAAAATAATTGCCAAATATAGATTAAAAAGACCAATGATCAGTGTACCCAGTGCATACATCAAAAATAACGGTACATTGTGCACTGCAATTTGTCCAATGGTATGGTCGGTTTTGCAGGTCTTTGTAATCGATGATCGGGTTTTGGATCTGTGTTTTTTATCTTCAATTTTCGAGCTTTTCAATCAATATCGCTCCATTTTTAACTTAGAATTTCTTATCATTTATTGGAAGAAAAGTCACAATATATAATAATCTTTTTATATTTCATCTAATATTGAGATTTGGATAAGGAGGTTCTATCATGAAAAAAATATTTGGATTTATTGTATTGACACTTTTATTAGTAAGCTTTTTTTTGGGGCCGATATGTTCCGCTTATACACCACACACACGCGGTACTGACGATAGTATTACTGAATTTAATACCTGGAAAGAGTTAGAGACCGTTGAATCACCAGGCGTTAGAATTTGTTCTTTAATGGTATATGATTCCGAAAGTGATAAAGTAATTCTCTTTGGTGGCTTTAATGGAGCAAAGATGAGCGGCGAGACCTGGGTTTATGATTATGCAACCAATACCTGGACAAACAAAACAATGGCCAATAGCCCACCGGGTAGATGCGGTTATGGACTGATCTATGACGCCGGAAGGGATAAATGTATTATATTTGGCGGGATTGGAGATAATAGTAAATATTTTAACGATACTTGGGAGTATGATTACAATACAAATACCTGGACCGAGCTGAAACCGGAAGTATCTCCATCACCCAGATGCAAGGGCGGTATTGCTTATGATTCCGAGAGTGACCAGATAGTATGGTTTGGCGGCTACGGGCCAAACAAAGTATTATTGGCCGAGACCTGGACATATAACTATGACAAAAACACGTGGGTGAACAAAACATCGAGTGCAAGTCCAACCGGACGACAGCGCATACCGTTAATGTACGATTCCGAAAGTGATCGTGTGATCTTGTTCGGTGGCTGGCTTGGTGATGAGAATGTGTTGGGTGACACGTGGGCATACGATTTTAACACCAATACGTGGACAGATATGAAGCCCGCCTTGAGTCCTCATCCAAGAGCTCGTTATGGCCGCGCATATATCCCCGAGAGTGATGTAATTATTTACACACATGGTTATGGTGGTGCTGATGGAGATCTCAACGACACATGGACATATGATCATAATAATAATAAATGGACGCAGGTCGAGATACAAAATACTCCGCCGATAAGTAGACATTGTTTCCAAATCGCGCTTAACACAAAAGACGATGTTATAATTTTCCAGGGCGGTGCTGGCACTACACAAAGTTACACCGATACCTGGGCCTTGGCCGCTGAAGAACCGACAGAAGAGGATGATAAAGAAGACGACGAGGAAGGTTTTCTCCCTGGTTTTGAGGCGATGTTTATTGTGATCGGGATTGTAATAGTAATGGTTGGCTTTAGAAGAAAAAGTTTACACTGGTAAATTGGAAAATTAATTATTATTCATTTTTCGATTCTTATCCACCACATCTCCATTATTAACCACGAAGACACGAAGGACACGAAATTGCGGTTACATTATAGAACTTTTTCGTGTTTTCGTGGTAAAATAATATGATATGGTCGAGATTGAAGCAATATGGTAATATATTTTAAAAGTAGGAGTTAATTGTTAGATGGTCCACAGGTCTATCAGTCTACCGGTCTACTAGTCGACTAACCGACCAATTGACTAGCTGACTGATCGACTAACTGACCAGCCGACCGTCCACCATCTCGTTGAACAATAACTATTATCCGATCAAAACGCAAAAGTGCCGTTATTAAATTAAGTCTCTTTTCCATGCCTTTCCCACCAGGACCGGCCGCCACCATACAACTCCAGTTTGCCGAATTTAATAGAAAGCGCCTTCTCGGGACAGATCTCCACACATTCGCCACAGAGTGTGCAGCCCGTATCACCAATACGTTTCTGGTCACATTCGGTCATAACACTCTCCACATGGGTTGGGCATACATCTACGCAATAATTACACATTGTACACTTGCTTTGATCTTTACTTAAATGAAGCAGGCTTATTTTATTGAACAACGATGACAGCGCACCCACAGGACAAAAATACCTGCACCAGAATCGAGATATGACTATTATTCCAATAATAAAGAACAGGAAGATAGCTAACTGGAAAACATTAGATGGATTGTTAAGGTTCGGATTAAAATTATAACCAACATCGATAAATACATATCTGAGGATCGGTGTTGGGCATCCCAGGCACAGCGGCGATGCCTGCACCATCGGGTCATAAAGCTCGCGATATTCTTCACCCATCGGTGCACTGATTACGAATGACAAACCAATACTGGCGGAGAGCGTCAAGATCACAAATAATAAAGCGAATTTGATGGCCTTCATCTTATTATGAATTCTTCTTGGCGGTTCGTATGAACCTACCTTGAACCATCTAAGGGTCCTGGTGGTCAGGTCCTGGATCAGGCCAATGGGGCACGCCCAGCCGCATAACGCACGGCCAACCAAGATGCAAACAAGGAACAAAATTCCCAAGATCGCTATCATAATTAGAATTGGCCACCATAATGTCAAAGTGCGCTCCACCGTACCGGCCGTACACAACGGTACACCTTCACCAAGCCAAGAGAATTCCCATAACTTGGGAAAACGAAGTATGGGAAGTACTGGTGAGATCCACAGCGAACCGATCACTGTAAAATTCAATAATAATAAAAGTATTGCCTGGGTAAACAATCTAACATATTGAATACGCTTTTTCGGTCCAAGTGACCTTTTGGGTTGAGTTGACGACCTTTTCGCTTTGGCATCTAACATTCCAGGATCACTTTTATTATTATCCACCGGTAACCAAGCCTCCGGTCTCTGTTATTAGTGCCTCGAATAACCCCAGGTAAAGCGAGATTATTATGAAAATTATCGTGATTATTAAGAAAAGAATAAACAATAATGACCTGAATTTCTCAATGGACAACCCCGAAACGTTGGTTCGTTTACCTTCGGACGGGTGTGAATAAATAGTACTCCCTAATATGAATATACCTTTTTCATCGATCTTCTCGGCCAGCCTATCGTAATATCTCCAATATATTCCCAGGATCAGTGCTACACCAATAGCTATTACGAAAAATGTACCCCATTTCATCTGTTCCAGCATTTGATATTTCTTTTCAAGATCCAATATGTCCTGTTTGTATACTGCACTTGTGATGTTCTTACCATCACTGGTTTCCACTTTGAACCAATAATAGATATTTTCTTCCTCATCGAAATCATCCACCGTCACCCGCCAGATACTGGTAAATTGCATGTGTGACATTTGATATTCCGAGCCTTCGCCCAACGAACGATATGAGGTATTACCATCAGTAACCGAGGTAAGATTATCAAGATCTCCTCCAATGATCTCAAATATTCTATTATCTTCAGCTTGAATTCTATTAATTGAATGATCACTGGTTGTGCGCCAAATGAATAATGAGGTTCTTTTTATCTCCACAGACTCGGAACCGGCTCGAACATCTGCGGAAAATGTTATTGCTTCATCGACAGAGGGTTTTTTAGGGAAAATGGTCGGTAATGACACAGACGCACCTTCGTTAATAGTTATCAGTATCTCACTGGATTTCGAGCCGCAGTTGGATGAGCTCACTGTAACCTCCAGTGTGTATGTCCCGGGAACATCACTAGTTATGGTCCATTGGAAATCAGCTGTTGTGGCCTTCCCACCAGGCTTTGCGTCCAGTGTTCCAAGGGTCGGAGGGGCCGGACCAATGAGTTTTACATTTTCCGGATCATTCAAAACATTCAATTCGGCCTTGATATCATGTGCATATAGATGATAACAACAACCGCCAAAGAAATTGGCAACTGCATTTATCCGTATCTCACCGCCCATGCCCTGGACCGCTGGCATTGCCGAAACCTCAACCGAATCAAATGTAGCGTCCTGACCGCTTGCACTCGCTAAGGGTAATGCTGTGAATAGGATCAACATCAATAATAACATGGTCAGTATAACATTTGACACATGATCCTTTATTGCTGTAACCGGAATTTTTTGATAATTATTTATTTTCATGCTTCTCACTTGTAGATTCATTTCCTGGCTTGTTTAAATATTTGTTTATTTTCGCTCGACCCTTCAAAATAATGAACAATAGTAGTATAAAAATTATCACTAACAATACTGACACGACCATGATCAGCCTTGAACCGACATCTTCGATAGTGTAAGTATGTTTATTTGATTCGATTCGATTTCCGATTATATCATATGCTTCGATATAGAACCGAACCTCGGCACCATCTGGCAGCTGGCGTATTGCACCGACAAAAGTATTATTTTTAATTTCTATCATGGGAGATGACACCCAATCACTCCAGCTACTTGCACCAGACTTACGGTATTGATAAAAGATCGTGGCGTTGGCAACTATTTTAATATCCGGATCTATGATCACTGCCGTGATCATAGTACCGCGGTGTGTGCGCTGAAAGTCGGCATCAACTTTGATATTACTTATTTTTGGCGGTGTGAAATCATTCCAATTTACCGTAAGATACTCGCTTTTTTCCGCGGTGGTCTTAAATATATTCGAAAAGCCCAGATATGTCAGATTGATCGAATATTGACCTATCAATGATTCGCCATTTACTGAATATAGTGCATAGTGTAGATCCAGATCAGCCTGTCCCTGGTCATTTCCGAACCTTAAAATTATTTCCTTACCCGTATGATCGGTCACCAATATATGTGCCGAGATCGGTTTGGAATTAAGCAAAGTGGAAATACTTATTCTATGGTAGATAAGAATTTCCAGATCAACCTCCGGCCATGGCTTTGGAAAGGGGTAACTCCCGTTTATATCCAGGATTGTCATGATCACAGATTCGTTCTTGATCTTCGTAAAAGTGAACTCGTCAATTTCCGAATTATCGAGTGTCAGTAATATCTCCGAGTCGTCTTCGATCTTGATTCGTTTAATTTCAGACTCTTTCATGTTGATAGCAATTCGTGAAACATTTTTATCCGGTTCATACCCTGCACCATAATCCTGCGGTAATACTCTATCACCACCAAAGAGATCGAATAATTGAACCTTGACAGAGTGCAGTGTAATGGTACTCTGACAATTGAATCCCGTGGTTATTTTACTGATCGCACTCATATTTGGATTCTGATGGATTACAAGTATGGGATTATGAGCAATGTTCAGATCGATCACAGATGTGTTCTCGATAAATAAACTGGTATTATCTCGTGCCTCGATGCTCTTTCTGACTTTGCACCCGATCAAATGAACATTTGATGTACTGGATATCGCACATCTATCCATTGTACTGTTTATTACAGTGGAGCTGCTGTTACCTTGTACGATCAAAGTATCTTCGATAATGGTATTTTCCAAATACAACGAAGCTTTTGGCTGCTCATCATTCGATGTAAAATCCAGATCACCTGTGCCCGATGGGGTTATGGCAACACTGCCCAGATCGATTTTATTGGAGATCTTTGAGTTGATCACTCGCGCTTTCGATTGATCACGAATATTTAAATCTACGATGCTTAGATTTATTGCCTCGAACTCGGCCACTACCTCAACATCGATCACGCCTTTTGGTATATTACAATTTTCAAGTTTTACAAACCCTCCAACAGGTTTAATAAACGGTTGGCTTTCGTCATATATGAATCCATTGCTATCTTTCATAAACAGCTTTGAGTTGCCCAGTGGTGTAAACAAGAACCAACGACCAACCAACATGCCGTCCTCATACATGAGATATGCTTCGATCTTACAATTCCGGATATTCCAGTCTGTGTCGCCCGTAAGTACAAATGTACCTGCGTTGGGCGGCGTGATCTCGATGTCCAGATTTACTATTTTGGGTAATCTGCAGTTCAACTTAGAGTTGATAATAATAACTTCCGAGCCATCGTCTGAGAGTAGATATGATCTATTGGTAGGTGTAGGCTGAGGAAGGGTAAAAATAGTTGAATTTTCGATTCTGACTTTAGCATTATCTAATAAAGTTATGATGATATCTTGTGGGCCAACAGGGCCTGGTGAAATTGTTACATTTGAATTTTTGATGAACAATCGACCATTCCCACTCACCTTAAGCATTCCTTGTAACTCGAAGGTGCAATTCTCAATGTTCACCGTACCGTCATCACGTATGGTCAGATTGCCAAGAACCTTATCTTCAGTAATATTTTGTATAATATTCTTTCCGACGATCCAGTTAACCGGTTGGGCACGTGTCGGGCTGGTAGATGGTGTACCTGTAAATGATCGTGCTTGATCGTAGGTAGATGATTCAAGATCAACTGTGTTAATTGAAATATTTATCATTAAAAAACAAAAAATAAAACATGGGATGAACTTTGTTACCAATAACGAATACGATCTGCTGCGATTTGATCGGTTCATATTGTCCCTTATAAATAATATATATATAAAAGTTTAAGTTAAAAATTCATTTTATAATATCAAGTTTCGCTCACGATCAATTTAGTGCCATCCAGAGTGAGTGGTTTGAATTTCGGGTCGAAGTCGGTCCCATCCATGGATAATATTTGTATCTTTGTAATAACCTTACCGTTCATCTCTTCGTTCTCGATATCGATCACCCCATCAAATAACTCACTTAGTTTACCCAGAACATCCCCGTCATGAGCATCTTTTTCTATCAAGAAAATTGATGTAAAATGATTTTCTTTTAACCTTATTATAAATTTTAAAATAAAATCATACACCTGCTCAAAGTCGAACCGGCTCAATGTGGAAGTTAATATGTTCAACACTGCACAATTCGTCGGCGAGTGCTTCAATGTGGAAAACGATTTCTGAAGCGGTTTCCACAGGTCGGCCAGCCCGGGGTATGCGCCGATCAAATGGTCCGATCCCGATGCGGTTTGGTCATCACTTTTTAGCCATGAATACCAATCAATGATCTTAAGCCGCCCATCTTTTTCATAGGTCTTACTCTTTATCCCCATGGTCTTCAACTGTACATTAAATATCCTTGGCGGTATCTTACTTAAAAATACAATAAAATTTGAATTACGTTCCAATCCGTTTTTTACAAAATGACTGATCAAAAAGTTCTTTTCCGACCCTGCCGGTGCCTGGATCAATACCGCTTTCCCTAGCGGGATCCCACCTCGCAGCATTGCATCAAACCCACTGATGCCTGTTGGTATGCAAATTGCAAATGTACCATTTAAAATATAATTCAAAATTCCGAATTTTTCCGGCAGATCCTCCAAACACTCCAGAATAGGTTTGATCACCTTTTGTGCATGACCGAATGCAATATCACTACCTACATTATATGCCGAAATGTTTACAAAATGATTTAATACCTCAGAATAATCTTTAACCATTTGGTTGATAACATCATTATCATCATTATGATCATTATCATCATCGGTTGGAAAAATTGTAATGATGCCGTCCTTGGTGATTACGAATTGTTTAAAAATAGAAAAACTATTCTTTAATTTCAAAACCTCGGAGAAAAACAGGTTTTTATCATTCATTTTGAGCAATTCTTGAAGATACCCGGTCAATAATGTTTCGAAAATAATAGCCACTTGTTTTTTTGGCGTCTCCTGGCGTATAATGTTGATATCAAATTTATCCTGATCTACTTTATCTTGAAAGATTTGTGTGGGTAGATATGGTATAAAATCCGATATCGCTATTTCATGAGAATTCTGCTTCACGAAATCATTTACAATATTTTTGAACCTTTTATCTAATTCATCTTCAGGGACTAATGTTTGAATATAAGAAAACAAGAATTCCATGAATGCCTTGAGTGCGTTTAAAGCACCCTCGAAATCGGGCAGCTTCGAGGTCAAATGAAATTTATTGTCTATTGTTAATTTGGAAAGTATGGGATCCTCTTCAGTTAATTCTGACAGGCCATCTCGGATCATATCAATTGAAAAAATATTCTTGTTTTTTTTCAGTATCTTCTGGATCAGGTCCAGGTATATCTGGGCCCGGTTTATATATGTCACATTATCTACCAAGGTTCTATTTTATTAAAAAAGAATTATTATCCGTATACATTAATGTAGATGAATTATTAATAATTATGGAATAAATGGTGAATGGTGGAAAAGGAAAGGTGTGAGGTTAGAGTACGCTCATTACATTCGCTTGAGGTGAGAAGGTCTAATAATGGTTGATGAGGTGGTCTTCCGGTCTGCTCGTCTACTGGTCTATCGGTCTATCGGTCTACCGGTCTATCGGTCTGTTGGTCTATCAGTCTACCGGTCAACCAGGTGACTAGCTGACTGATCGACTACCTGACCAGCCGACCAACCACCATCTCGTTGAACTAAAATTATTATTCTATCCAATCAAAACGCAAAAGTGCAGTTATTTGCATTATATGTAGTATGTGCTATCCTATAATTATGAAGAGAAAAATACAAATGGGAAATTTTCAAATACCGAAATTGGGGAAAATTAGAGTGCCGTTGACACTACGAAGTTATAATTGTTGATTGCTCAAAAATGCCTTCCGATATTGATGTGATTCGAAAACATTTGGAACGATTTATTATTTCACGATAAATCTACTTCAGGTTTAGTTTTTAGTACTGGATGTGTCCAATTATAATGATCTTCATACATATAAAATATATCTACATCTCCTCCATCCCAATAATTATACCTAAAATTTTTTTCTGAATTTGATATATTATTTAAAATCGTAATATCAGTTATAATATTATTTTTTACAGTTAATCTCATATTATTACCCGAAAGCAAAATTGAAGAATTTTCATAGGTAGGACTAAATATTTGACTAAGATTATTATTTCTAACATCAAGAGAGGTTCCTCCAGCTCTTATATTAACATAATTATCTGTGATTTCATTATGATAAAGTTTAATAATTGGTTTACTTTCTAATCTCTGTCTAGAATCTCGTAAATTAACCCCATCAGAATTATACATTATTACATTTTTTGTAATAATAACATTTCCAGAATCACTTTTAATTCCATATCCATTATTCACTAATTCATTTTTTGATATGTTAGCATGAGTACTTTGTAACCTAATCGCATGTTGAACAATTTTAGTAATTATATTTTTATAGACTCTGCAATTATTACCAAATTCTAAATATATCCCATTGAAATAATTTGAAATTGAATTTTCAGAAAAACTTAAAGTACCATTTGATAAACATAATGCAGATCTATAATCATTTGGACTTCTATCTTTTAATATCTTTTTGAGTGACCGATAGGTTGCTCTATCAAATGAATTCCAGATCCTTTAGGTTCTGGATGAAATTTGATAAACGTCTAATGTATTTTTGGACCCGTAGCGGCGCGTTTGCCCCAAGGGGCAAGCACTTTA
>JAEHCK010000110.1 GCA_020696345.1 Thermoplasmata archaeon
GGGCCTAATATTTTATGGACTTCTATTGCAACGCCGATGATCCTATTTATAAAGAATAACATTCATTTTTGAAATGCAACCGCAGATTAACGCCGATTAACACAGAGATTAATAGCCAATAACTATTCTAATCTCTGTTTATCTGCGGTTTCTCCTTTTTATTATTTTACCACGAAAGCACGAATTATATAGTTAAAACAACGAATGATACTAATTATCGAATAGTTGAATGGACGAATTAACGAATGATTATCTTTGTTTTATTGTAAATATTCGTAGATTCGTTTATTCGTTGGTCATTCGTTGTTTCGTGTCTTCGTGGTTAATATTCGAGAATGATGAAAAAGTATACCTTTAACTTTTAAGATTTAACTTTTGAAATTTGACTTTTAAAAAAAAATGCATCAACCCTTATTCTTTTTTTTCTGTTCTTTATTTTTCAGCGACAAGTATCTGTCTCTCAATTTCAACATAACATCTTTCTTCGGATCTACAACCACACCCACCGGTGGCCGCCGAAGTGGTGTACGTGAGATATTGTGCAATAACGGGTTCAAGATCGTGATAGTGTCATGATCCTTATCTCGCATTATCCCCTCGATCTCCGATACACCGTCATCTATGGGTATCAGGATAACCGGTCGCGGCTCGGATTTTGGCCTGACCGGTGTTACATTGAACATTTTGTCGGTTTGTATTGGTATCTTGGGGGTCGGTGTTGTGGTCTGACCTTGTTCATTCTACTCAATTTAAATAATTCCCTCGGGTTGACCTTTTTCTTTCATCCTCCTTTTATCATTTCGTACTCCCCATTTAAATATTCGTTCTCTCTCAAATTAAGTTATTTATTGTGTGAGCGTCAGCTCACAATGTGAGAGATAAAAAGTGGGTTGGGTTGTTAGGGAAGGGATTCTTTCCTTCCCTAACCATCGCTGTCATTCTGTCCAATTGATTTCCTGTTACACTGAATTTTACTTTGAAGTTTTCTCAGAACTTTACTCTGAAGTCATCTCCTGCTTCAGCGTGAACTTTCTCGGTGACTTCCCCGGTAATTTCCTTTGTTGCAAGTGGAATAATTGTTGTGAATACCAGTCCATCTTTATACTCTGGAAAACCGCTTGGTGTGTAATGAGACTGATACTTCCCGTTGTCACTCATTCAATCACCACCCAACGACCTTCCTTTCTGCCACCAATACGTCTGAGCAGACCAATGGATTGCAATTTCTGGATATTCCTCTCTATGGAACGTTCCGTTACCCCTATGAGGGATGCCAGCTCAGAAATGGTTATGCTATCGTTCTGCTCAATTGTCTTCAAAATCTTTTCCGACGTTATACCGACGCTTTTCCGACGTTCTTCCGACAGAATATCCGACATCTTTCCGACTTGTTCTGGACCTTTTCTGCCTATCGTGTCAACTGGGAGAGGAATGACGGTGGTAAACACTGGCCCGTCTGTATATTCTGGAATACCGCCAGGGGTATAATGCGGAAGGTATTTTCCTATGTTCATCATTCCCGAACCTATCTCTTCCACCCAGCTCAGTTGTGCAAAGAACTTCGCAATGATGGGATTCTTGGAGAACGGCACCACCTTTTCGGGATCAAGCGCACCTTCGATTCTGTAGTTACTCGCGTTAGTGGTTTCTACACGATCCTTGTAAATGACCAAATGGGCGGGATGGGCGTTCATATATTCGCGATGCACCAAGAAATTGGCTATAACTTCCCGGAAGATTTTATCACGCAAGCTTATCCTTGCGTCTCCTTCCAGGTAAAATGGGTCCGGGAGATGTTTGGCAATAAAGGCCATGAGCCGGTCGTATGCTTCAATAAGATTGCAATCGATGCGATCGCGATCGTCATAATGGTCCATCTGAACCCTGCGGACCAGAGCATCGATCTTGTAATGAGGCAATGCGCTTCGTATCGTTTCGTCCTTTCCCAGCAGCAGGATGGCAGCCAGGGTATAGCCTTCCTTTCCGGTTTCCTGGTCTTTTCTGAAAAGACCGGCTTTGAGCAGCAACTGCTCGTCGTCCAGTTCTCTCCAGGGGTGTTTCGGTCCACGGGTAAGCATAAGATTGCGAAGCCGGGGCAGCATATCCAAGCGCAGATCGTCAAGAGTTGTGGCTGAATAAGCTAACCTTTCACAAAATATACAAGATAAAAGTCGAAATAAAAACTGGAATTTACGCGGATCGATTTGATGGTTTGTAACCACGAAAGCACGAAAACACGAAAAAAATTATAGTGTAACCGCAATTTCGTGTCCTTCGTGTCTTCGTTGTTATTGTAATAAGAATAGTTAATTAATCCAGGCCTAATATTTTATGGACTTCTATTGCAGCGCCGATGATCCTATTTATAAAGAATAACATTCATTTTTGAAATGCAACCGCAGATTAACGCCGATTAACACAGAGATTAATAGCCAATAACTATTCTAATCTCTGTTTATCTGTGTTTATCTGCGGTTTCTCCTTTTTATTATTTTACCACGAAAGCACGAAAACACGAAAAAGTTCTATAAAGTAACCGCCTTTTCGTGTCCTTCGTGTCTTCGTGGTTATTATAATAAGAATAGTTAATTAATCCAAAACAACTCTTTTAATATCTATTTTCGATTTTGAAAAATTTAAAATCAAACCAATATGCAATCCTGAAGCCTTTAAATAAGATAAGACCTGGGCCAAATGAACATCTGCTATTTCCTTCACAGCTTTTAATTCTACAATTATCTCATTATTTATCACTAGATCTAATCTATGTTCTCCAATTTCATCATCTTTATACACTATTTTTATTTCCTTTTCTGTTTCAAAGGGGATATTTTGTAATGTAAGTTCTTTTTTCATAGCATTATGATAGATACTTTCTATGAATCCAGGGCCTAATATTTTATGAACTTCTATAGCAACGCCGATAATCCTATTACTTAATTCATCAAATTTGTGTTCTGTTTTATTACCCATCTAACCATCCTCCGGTCACACTTCCTGTTTCATTAACTTTAATAATGGCATATTAAATATTCACATTTTAATAGTTTACCACAAAAGCACGAAAACGCTCTAACTGTAACTCCGTTTCGTGTCCTTCGTGTTTTCGTGGTTATTATAATAAGAGTAAATAAAAGCCAATCACCCTACGTTAATATTTATTTGTAACTTTCGTTCAGAACTTTTACCTTTAAAAATTTGACTTATAGAAAAAAATGCATCAATCCTTATTCTTTTTTTTCTGTTCTTTATCTTTCAGCGACAAGTATCTGTCTCTCAATTTCAGCATAGCATCTTTCTTCGGATCCACAACCACACCCACCGGTGGCCGCCGAAGTGGTGCGCGTGAGATATTGTGCAATAACGGGTTCAAGATCGTGATAGTGTCATGCTTCTCATCCCGCGTTATCCCCTCGATCTCCGATACACCGTCATCCACTGGTATCAGGATAACCGGCCGCGGCTCGGATTTTGGCCTGACCGGTGTGACATTGAACATTTTATCGGTTTGTATTGGCATCTTGGGGGTCGGTGTTGTGATCGGACCTTGCTCGGTCTCATGCTCTTGTTCTGGCGGAATTGTTGTCGGTTCTGTGGGTTCGGTTGATACTTCCGGTTCCTCCGATCCCGATCCTTCCGGTTCCTTCGATCCCGATCCTGTTGATTTTATTGGTTCATCCGATCCTTCCGGTTCCTTCGATCCCGAGCCCTCTGGTATTTCAGTCTTCTTCTTTTGCATACCATCGGATTCTTCTACTTCTAATTTATCTGTTTTATCTTTTCTGGTCGGCGGTAAGGATGGTTTGGTTGGCGTTGAGATCATCTGCCCCGATCCTTGTGCAATTGATGTTGGGATGATCGCGGTTTGCATGCCGCGGCCTTGCCCGTAGCCGGGTTGGGCCTGGACCATTGGCCCACCTTCAAAACCGGGGGTTCCGGGTGTAACCGGTATGATCGGTGTGCTCTTGACCGGTTTTACTTCAGTATCAGTATCAGCATCGGTTTTTGCCTCTTTTTTGCGTTTCTGTTTCTTGGTGAACAACATGAACGACAAGATCAATAATACTATGATCAACACAGATGCGGCCCCAATTGCCTCAATATTACTCATGAACCATGTCTCCTTCGCCGGTACTTCTATCTGCACTGGTTTGGATTGCGGTGAAAGATTGGGGGTTTTATCACCCGCGGCGATCTTGTAATAATATTTATCACCCGATCTTACCGATCTATCGATATATGAACTCTCCATAAAGGTTACTTCAGCCAGTTTTTTATAATTCTTATTATCGGTACTACGGAATATGATATACGAATCTACATCCGAATCATTGGAAGGCGTCCATGTAATTATAACAGAATCTTCACTCCCCGATAGTTCAACTGTTAGGTTCGTTGGTGTTGTTGGCGGAAAGTGATCTTCCGGAACAGCGTTTTTTATGTTGGATCTGTCGGATTCGTTCGGGACTTCGTCAAGAGCAGTTACATAATATCTATATGTTTTTTCGTTGAGCAGCCCGTGATCGATGGCCGATGTGGTATTTTTATCAACCGCCATTACAAGACCGTATTCCGAACCTTCATAACTTCGATATATCCGATAACCGCTCACATCTTCTTCAGAATTGGAATTCCATGATAATTCGAGTGCGGAGCCGTATTCTACAATTATTATTTGCAGATTTTGTGGTTTATCCGGCGGTAATATATCGGATGGGATCACCGAGAGTATGGAAGTGAACGGCGAAAAATTTGGTATTCCATCGAAAGATTGGAGTTTATAGTAATATTTTCGGTCATTGATCAAGTCGTATTGTGTAAACTCGTCCGTTGATCTGTCCAATTCAGCAATAAGTTCGAACGTATCGTTCAGATCCTTCTTGTAATACAGATTAAAGCCTTCGGTCTCTGTGTCGGCTTGCAGTACCCAGGTGAGCTTGACCGCATTACCCTCCAGCAGCGGCTCCACCGCAAACTCGGATGGCGTCGGTGATGGCGTCACATCTTTGGGTACCGCCATGAGCTCCGCGGACGCCGGTGATTCGTTCGGGATCTCATCATAGGCAGTTATCTTGTAATAATACTCTTCGCCCTCCTCCACATCGAGATCATAATAATGATCGGTCACCACAGTCAATTTGGCAATTATTTTTTTCTCGGATAATTTGAATTTCGGAAAATCGAACCGATATATGATGTATCCCCTGAGATCTCTGTCATCGCTGATGTCCCAGGTAAGATTCAGGCAGTGTACTGGTGTGTGTCTGTTGATCGAAAAGTATGATTCATCTTTGATGGTGAGATTATTTGGCGCACTCGGTGGTGTAATGTCCGTTGGCGTTGCCGAGCACCAGAATGTAGGCTCCGACCTGGTTCGTGGTTCCAGCTTCGAATCGTCTCTGGCATATATCCGATAATAATATGTCTTGCCATCCACAAGATCGCTCGTGTCCGTATAACTATTTGCAGGTGCGGGTACGATATAAGTTCTGAGTTTCCCGGTTTTCTCTTTACGCTCGATCAGATAATCCACCAGGTCGTCCTCCGAGCTGTGGTTCCAAACCAGGAACAGACAATTCCCCAAACCGGGGTCTGTCACATTGAAGCCTGTTGGCGTTTCTGGTGGTATTCTATCATAAGGCGTACCGTCCTTCGCAGGTGTTAATATGGATTCATTTGGTACTTCGTCAACTGCTGAAACCTTGTAATAATAATTCTTACCCTCCTTAACATCAGTATCTGAATAAGACGTATTTTCCGGAGGGATCAAGATCATTTCCGGTGAATCAAAGATCAAATTTTCCGATTTATAGACCCTGTATTCCACCACATCCGGAGCTTTATTCTTATTCCAGGATATCTTTAGTGCATCGCCCGTGCCCATGTCGGAAACCGAATAATTATGCGGCATTGCCGGTGCGATTATATCTGTGGGTATGGCTATTCTTTCGGCAGATAGCGGCGAAATATTTGGCACTTCATCGACCGCAGCCACAACGTAAAAGTACTCGGTATGATCCAGTATATCTTCACCTTTATCTCTATAACCCGCCGCACTTGCCGGTACAAAGATGGGGTCCGGGTCATATACACCCGGGCTTGTGCCTCGATAGACATGATATCCATTTAGGTCTTTCTCATTATTTGGCGTCCAGCTCAAGTTCACCTGATTTCCGACCTTGCCGTTGATCGCCTTGAAGCCTTTGACCTTTGACGGCGGTATGATATCACCGATCGCCCATTCTATGATCTGTACGCCAAATAATTTATTATTTGCATTATTGATACTCCGATCACGATAACTATATGGGTCGCAAAGTGCAGCCACCCGGTTGTTTGTGCTCTCGTTGGAAATTGCGAAAACCAGGTTCGGTTTGGGAAGCGCGGTATCATTGACCAGCCCCTTGGCAGCGCCCGAGACTTCAAGTTCAACACGGTGATAATCAAAATTTATATTGGTTATACCGTTCGTGATCTCATGGGTTTTAAAGTCGGTTGTAACACCGCTTATACCAGAAATCATCGTTACCCAGGTGATCTCATAAGGTGCGGTCAGGGTATTTAAATGCGGTTCTTGATACCTGCTCGCGAGCACCATACCATTACCCTGATCCACGAAATTATGGAGAGCGTTAACTTCTGAATTGTCATAATTTTGGTATGGATAACAGGCTAAATAGCAATCATAATCTTCCAATACTTCATCGGTGATATCACCGATATCGAAGTTCTCGACCATGATGTTCTTTTTCTGCAGCTCATCGAACCATATTGAAAATTCGGAAAACTGTATTGCCGAATGTGTACTATCGTATAACAATACACCTTGCCAATTACGAACATCGACCAGTCTGTTCAACTTGTTATTGTCGGTCTTGATCTCCCCGACCACAGGCTCAACCTTGACCTCAACAGTATGGTTGCCCTTTGTTTGCGGTTTCCAGATGAATGAAAATGGTTTCTCGGTGAATGATGGTATGACAATAGACGGGCCTGTCCAATTGACCGGTTGACCGTTTATTTTCAGGGAAATATTGACTTTTGTTTCGTTGTTCAAACCCATATTCTTTATGTTTACATCGATCAAAAGATCTTCATTTAGTTTTGCATAATTGCACACCGAGATATCTGAGAGGACCATGTCGTGATCGGGGTAATTGAAATAGAACCACACAGCGGTTCCGTTCTCAACCCCTGACTTGGGATATGATAGGCCTTTTGCACCCATGTGGTCTTCGATGCCTATGATCGGGTTCCAGCTCTGGGTGGTGTTGATGGCTTGATATTGAAACAGAATGGACCCGTTATCGTACAATATGGCTTGAAATGTTTGGTTATAGTCATAAGACACGGGGTTCTTAGTAAATAGCGGTAGTGACTCCCAGGTAATTACGAAATGTTTTGGTGACGTTGTATTGAACCGTTCGTAGTATACTTTACCCTCCGAATACTTTCCAGGGTCCAGATCGGTCCACAGTGGTGCAATAATTGCGTTTGGGTCCATGGTATTGGGTATCGGGTTGCCCCAAATCGAGCTAGACAATTGTTCGGTAAAACTGGCCCAGCCGTTATCGCAGATCGCGATTTTGGGATATAATTCCGAATAAAACGGAAAGTTAAAACCGATATCTATAAAACCGGAAATTCTGTCATTGTTCATATTTAGGTTCGTACCGCCGGTGACACCGTCCACCCATGAAAAGTTAATGGATGGTGCAGTAGAATTGGAATCGATCCAATAATACCCATAGGTGTCCGGGCCGCCTTGTTTGGAAACTGCATTGGGTGTAAAAATTATGATATTACTCGTGATCATCAGGATCGTGAATAACAATAGTACGGGCATCTGAAAGAATGGCCTTCGAGTTTTCTTTTCCGGGCACAAAACCCACATGGACTTCTCCCCTATTTTTATCAATGTAAATGTAATCATTTTTATGTAAATTATCATATATGGGTAGATATGATATTTTAATAAATCTGTTAAGTAGTATAATTGTATAAATAATTTATGGGTTATATATATTGACATTTTTTTGGACATATTAAAATTTGATGTTCTCCGAATTTTGATAATACTATATTGTTTTATAGCATTTATTATAAAATCACAAATTCAATAATTAATAACAGGGGTCTGGGGTCACAATTCAGTTGTCTGTTGATAGTTGTTAGTTTTCAGTGTGATTATATCTAACTGGCAACTAGGAACTGGCAACTAGCAACTGTTTGGGTCGGGTGTTTCTTCAGGTGTTTCTTCAGGCGTTTCTTCGGGTGTTTCTTCAGGCGGTTCTTCGGGTGTTTCTTCAGGCGTTTCTTCAGGTGTTTCTTCAGACGGTTCTTCAGGCAAAGTTTTCAACAATTCGGTGGAGAGTTCGGAGATCTTCTGGTTCAACCGTAGCTCGAGTTCCTCTTCCAAACGTTTCTCGAGAAACATAGGTAATTCATCTATTCGGGTAGTCAGTTCAGAAACCTTATTGTTCACATTATTCAGTTCTTCTTGATAAGAGACCATATCTGAAATATTGGTTTGATAGTTTGCTATAAATTTATTAATATTATTCTTAAATTCGTCCAGTTCTGAAGTGAACTGCTCGATTCGAGTGTTTATCTTAGTTGTCATATCCACAGCATATTCTTGGCTCATCATTTTGATCATAGCCTTAAAATTCTTGGGTGTATACTCGGGCACATACTCTATCATTTGATTGATTATAGATGTGAATGTTAGATGTATTTGTTTGGGAGAGATCGTTTTTCTATCTAAATATTGACGCAGCTCTGGAATTTTTATTTTGTTATATTCGAATATGAAAAGTTCACCACCGCTGGTATGTGACCTGACATTCTCCAGGATATTCAACACGGTGGTCTCTGTATCCTGGGTGCCAAGCACAAATTTTATCCGGGCAATAACATCGTTTAATATTGTCTCATATACCAAAACCAGAATGTAATTAGGAACTTTATTTATATCCAGACTCTCTTCGAAGCCAATATCCAACAAAACATTCGAAAGCTTTTGATCGTTTTTTTCAACCTCTTTTCCTATGCGATGAAACTCTTGATCGAACCTAGCCACATTTTTTAATAACTTGTCAACAATATCTTGGTTTGGTTTCAAATTATTTATCATTTCCTTATCTACTTTGCTCTCTATCTTCACTTTCAGCTCGCCAAGTTCACTACGTATCTTGCCAATGGTGGAAAACATCTCTTTTTCAAAATTACTATCACTAAAAAATGTCTCGTCAACCTTCGGTTCTAAGTATACCTCGGTATGCTCTGGTTGTGGCCCTTTCGGTATTGCATGTCCGCCATCTAAACCATCCAGATCTACTGGTGCAATATTTATAGTGGGTGTTATAGGAACACTCTCACCCACGTCTACATGCTTTCGCTCAAGATCGGTTGTTAATTGTTTCTGACGGTTATACTCATTTTGTAATCGTTTCAGTTCTGCTTCAAGTTCCACTCTAAGCTCGGGTTCGCTTAAATTCTTTATATTATCTTTATCCTCTACATTTTTTATATCGGCCGTTGGTTCGTCCGGACTGATGATGGTTTCCATGGTTGATTTTTTACCACGTTTCTTACGTGTTTTTGGCATCGATAATTAATCATCAACGTTATATAATAATTTTTGCTAATTCCAAGCTTCAAAATATAAACCTGACCACTAAGTTGTGATCCCTAACCCCTGAATCATCTCTATTTTATACAAATGACCTGAGTTTTATCTCTATCTCTGGTATCCATGTGCGGCGGCATTCTTCTGCCACTAGCTCACTGGCCATTACCTTGATATGGTTATCGATCGCGTGTTCAAGGAACCGCATCCAATCTCCTATCTTCATCATACCAACCTGCATGCCCATCTCGTTTAATGTCATGGTTACTACTTCGTTTACCGCACCCTTGCCCAAAACAGTTTCCAGCTTCTTTTTTATTATCTCTAGGATCTTGACATTCTTCTTATATTCCTTAGTATAAGTAAACCTCTCTTTGAACAACAGCTTGCTCAGTTTCATCAATTCCTCGACCACATCGGGAGGATATTTAGATAATTCTTCCGACTTCAACGGGCGCATTTCAAAGATGTGCTTCAAAACAGCTGAAGATTTTAAAATAGGTTTAATTTGATATTGGATCTCCGATATTTCATGTTTTTTTGAGAATATGCTTGCAAGAAATGCTGAATCACCTATACCGGAAATTACCAAAATACCTTCCTTATAATGTTGAATAGAAATTTTCAAATTTTCGTTCCTGAGCTGTGCACAGATATGCGGTAGATTATTTCTAACCAGGTTCAGTAAATAATATTGTTCTGTATTCAGGTCGAACGGTATGTATGAAGAGAAGATCCTACCGTCTATACCCATGAATAATGCCAGGTCGGCTCCAGCTTCATCACTAAGCCGAATAAGCTCGGTTTCCAGCAAGTATTTCAGCATTCCAACATCTTGTGCTTCAAGAGTTTTTTCCATAGTTGAACACCTTTTGGTAATTTTAAGCGGGATCGGCAGACCATCACTCTCGGCCATGCCCGAGTTCAAGTTACTCTTTCAGACCATATGAACTGAACATGATCTGTAAACTTTCCTCCGGTGAATATTCATATATCCAATGAGATTTCATAATTTCGAGTTTTCTGATGAAGAATTCCGGTGCATTCAACTGTTTGGCGGTTGTGATTGCATCAACAAATATGCTGTCGTAATTCTTACGCTCTTTCATCCTGGCTTCCTCACCACCCGTACGGGCGATCACGCCTGCACCACGTGCAAAAATATACGGGTAGACGCCCTCACCATGTGAACTGCCGCGGAATTTTATGATCTGAAGAGTACGGTTAAATGCCCCGCCTATCGGATGATAATCCAAATGGATAACCGAATCGGCCAGATAAATTGGCAATAACACATCTTCACCGATGGTCTCACCAGGTTTCGCATGTTCCTCAACCGTGGCCATAACAACTCCCAGCTCCTTTAAGGTATTGAACAGTTTACTGATCAATTCACGTTGGTCTTGTTTGTTTGAAATCGACCAGATCACGGGTGTCATCGGGTCGATCGCAACACGTGTGTGCAATTGGTAATCCTGCCGAGCCTTCACCAGTTTGGGCAGCTGTTCATTTATCATATCTTTAAAATTACTTCCTTTCAAATGAATAAAGAATAGATCCTTTTCAAAGTGTTGTTGCATATCAAATCCGAGTAATTCGGCCTCTCGGATAATTTGAGTAGGTGACTCTTCCATGCTAACATAAAGCCCCTGTTCGCCATGTTTAATGCCGTGCATCAGAAACTGCATGGCAAACGTACTTTTACCTGTACCGCTAGCACCAACTACTACAACTGCGGTTTTATCCCTAAAGCCGCCGGCTAAGATCTGATCCAGGCCAAATATGCCTGTTTTTATCCGCTCTTCATCAACATTAGTCATGATCATTCCACCTTTTTTTGAACCTCGATTCATTTACTGGTTTATGATATTAAAGATTAAATATTAAGTATTCTCATCTTCATCGTCCTTTTCGCTTTTTTTCATCTCTGATGATAATAATTCGGCAAAACCCATTTTATCTTTGGTACGTTCCTGTATATCGATCAACTCGGATTCATCTATTTCCCAGGGTAATTCTTCTTCTTCTGTTACAACTACTAACGCCTCGGCAAACGACTGTGTTGCCGCGATAGTGCTGGTCAACTCGGCCATATTCTTCCACGGCGGTTCAAAATACGGCTCCTCAACATATGCGGTACCAGACCTAAAGTCATAGAATGTTTTTCCAACAACAGTTAATTTAAAGTTACTATCAAGTGTTTCGTAATATTGAAGTAACACCAGTCTGGTCTGGATCTCGTCTTCATCTACATGAAGTCTATCTGCCATTATTTTAATATCTGTGATCCCCTCTTGTGAGATCAAAGCTAAGATGTCAAGGTCGGTTTTATCAAGAGTTTTCTCAAGTAGTGTGAATGGTTGGAGGTCCAATTTAAACTCGCAATAACCATCATTCGAATTACAACATTTTACTTCTTCGACTTCGCTCTCTAATCCCATTGACTCTATAAAAAATCTCGAGATCGCATCGGCTGTGGGTCGGCAAACCTTTTTATTTGGAAGATCTTTGAATAAAGAACAGATCGGACAATCATCGATCCTGAATAAATATTCATAGTTATTTTTTTGTGTCAATCGAAGGCTACCCAAACCAATATCTTTGAACAGATCCTGAATGAATTGTGCAAGAGGTGTGTTAAGTACTTGGTTTAAGTCCAAACCTTTTAAGAACTTGCGCGTTTCTACCCACGGTATTTTCGAATTCTGGATAGCGGCTTCGATTCGTGATTCTATCTCCGTTAGTTTATTGAAATTATTCATAATTTCTGCAAAGCCTCTAGCCTGAATACCGGCACCTTCCTCAGTGGTCATTCACAACCCCCTATATTGCCAGAGTTGGAAAAAGAGAATTTATCCGTTATGGGATAACCTTGTATTAAGAACAAGAAATCACGTAATGCCAATAAATGTGTATAATCCTTGCAAAATAAGATTAGATCATAATTCCAGAATTGGATAATTAACTGCTTATGAGATGATTTTGATTTTATATCCAATATGTCATTGATATCGGCCAAATACCACCTGTTGTCATCGTGAATATATATCCGATTGTTGTAAATATACAGCTCACCAGGATGCATCCGCTTTGTAGAATGGCCTGAAAATGGTTTATTTCGGATCAAGGGGGCGAGTAGATCAAAACATAACTCGGACTTGTGGATGAGCTTTACCATTGTCAATTTTTTCACCTGCACTCAGTTATATTAACTATTTTATTTAGCCTTTTATAATTTTTCCCATTATATTAACATCAATCTCATCTATCATCAATTGCTAAATTTAAGTTAGGGTCTGCAATATACGATTTCGCTCGAGCATGATATTTACCAGCTCGCGATCATCTAATCCTAAGAAATATTTCAGCATATCTCTATCTTCAATTTGTAGCTGTTCCAGAACGGCAAAACGCCGCATTAGTTCATTCTTATCCAGCTTATGTGTGCCTTTTTTCACCTTTGGCGTTTTCTCAAGTCTGACCTGAAGTTGATTTTTTAAGGTACGTAATATACCTTTTTCTGCCGAGACCTTCACCGTGTGTATTGCTGGTTTATCTTCTATTATGGTTTTGAAATCTATATTCATCACATAGTCAGCTTTCAGAACCTCGGTGAATTTGGTCCTTCTCTTCGAAGTTCGATCTTTTACACTTTCAATGTCGATTATATCTGCAAAGTCGATTTGAAAACGCTCTTTCTCCGAATTAATAAACCATAGACATTTATTAGTGAAATATAAAAGACCAATATCCCACTCGGTAAGGTCCTTTGCGATCTCAATACTGGTGCCTTCGAGGTATTCCAATTGTATTTTTGCGATCAATTTCTCGTTGGATTCGATCAATAGCTATCCTCCAGTATCAAATTTGTTTTAATTTGAAATGTGCGTATGTCATCTTTCAATATCTGTATTTCACCATTTAGATCATTAAGGCAATACATTTATAGAATTACTTATAAATAAATGTTTATTCAATTGTTTGCGTAGTTTATTCAAAACACATTGTCCGTAAAGATGGGCAACGTAAAATTAATTTAATATCATAGCATTACCATACTTAAATATTCCTGAGGTGAATTCCAATGACTGAACCTGAAGGGTTTGAAAACCTTAAATTCCCTGATGATCTAAAATATACTGAAACAAGCGAATGGGTAAGACTTGAAGGTGACAAAGCGAGGATAGGTGTTACCGATTTCGCGCAGCATGAGCTCACAGATATTGTATATGTCGAGATTCCGGAGGTTGGAATGAACGTAAGTAAAGGCGATCAATTTGCGGTAATAGAGTCTGTTAAGGCTGCCGCAGATTTCTACGCACCGTTGAGCGGTGAGATCGTTGAGATCAATGAACAATTGAATGATGCACCCGAGCTAATAAATAAGGACCCTTACGGCGACGGTTGGGTAGTGCAGATAAAGCTCTCTGATCAGGCGGAGATAGAGAAACTATTATCAAAGGATGCATATATCGCGGGCATTAAGAAATGATAGACCTTGGTTGATTTGCCAAAGGTATAAACAAATTAAACAAATAATCCAATAATTAAAAATAATATATTACCCACAACCACAACCAAAATTAATCCCAAGGTCAATGGGATAATAAAAGGCACTTTAGGAGTGACCCAAACTTTTTTGAGTCCATGTTTTTTCAACAGGTTCAACTCATGTCGAAGATCTAATGAATTTTTCGGAAATGGTTGTAATTTACGTTTTCCATTTTCTATACGTTCCATGAGCCAGACGAATTTATTGGGTATCTCGTTTATAGGCAGCTTATATCCGAGAAATGCGTGTGGTAACTTAAGATCATGATGACTGGCATTATAGAATACTAATAAAATAATATAAACCAGCATGATAACTGCACCATTTATAAGAACTGAAAATGCGAATGGAAACATGTAGCCGATAATGGGGACTAGCTCTAGCATCTGATAAAAAGAGGTTTGAACGGTCAGATATTGAATGATCGGATAGAACGGGAAAACAATAACGAGCGCCATGAGAGCTTTTGTATCTGCTCCACCACGTGGAATACCAAGGTTGTAAAAACCATAGAATATTAATATCCAGATCATAAGTAAATAAATTTGGGTCACTATATTCGACAATACTTCGTGTATAGAATAGAAAATAATTATGCCAAAACCGAACAATATTAAACCGAAAAACAATGTTTTTACTAATAATGGACTTGGCGGTTTACATTTGAGGTCATCTATATCGATCAGATCCTCTGGTTGTGTTTCAACGGTCTCGATCACGATCTTTGATCGTTTCGACTGTTTTTCGATCTGAGGTGATCCAGTTGTCCAGAGATTGCTAAAACATCTGTGGTATCTGAGGTAATAGAATAATATTATTATTGGAATAAGTATTAGAATGATCATACCGATCGACTGCAGAAGCTCAATAGGAATTACATCGGTCATTAAAAATACGATAATTAAGAATGTAAGCAAACCAATAAATAATACCCAAGAGAACCGTTCATCAACCGAGAGCTCGTCATTATCATCGGTTTCGGTATGTTTGTTGATGTTTTTTGTAGGTGTGGTCTTATGGCGAGTTTTTTTGGCAGTCTGTAATTTCAATACACGTTTAAAATCTTGATATGCACGAAATTCCAAGTAGTTTATTAATAACATGATCAATGTAAAGTAGATCAAAATAAGTATTATTGGAGTTAGCGTAATTGTCCCGAAATTGTTGCCCAATACATCGTTTGGGCCAAATAAAAAAAATAGAAAAGCGCAAACCCAGTTAATGCAAATAAAAATAACCATGGTTCATTTAATTTCATTTTTTCAAGATCCACCACCCAGTCGCATGCAAGAAATGACATGAACAAAACTGTTATGGGTATTATATTTATCA
>JAEHCK010000170.1 GCA_020696345.1 Thermoplasmata archaeon
ACCTGGGCCGCGGAGACCATATTCGAGGACTCATGGTATATTACTTCACTTGCAATAGGTGATGTTTACCCGCACCACATCGGAAATGAAATTATTGTGGTTGGCAGGTCTGAAAATGTCACGATGAATAGTAGCCATGATGAGTTATTGATTGACAGAAACCTTGATTCATTGTTGATTGATAGAAGCCGAGATTCATTGTTGATTGACAGAAACCTTGATTCATTGTTGATTGATAGAAGCCGGTTTCTGTTCAACATCAACTCAACCAGGCTACTGTTCAGCGTCAACTCAACCTGGTTTCTGTTCAACATCAACACAGTCTGGTTTCTGTTCAGCATCAAATGAACACGGCTACTGTTCAGCATCAATTCAGCTCGATTACGATCCAATTACATAAATGATCTGGCTAAAAAGTGCTCCCATGACCTATTCATTACATATATCTACAAAAATTATATAGGCAAATATTTTATTAGCGTTTACGTTCCAAAGGCAATTTTCGAGAGGTGTGATGTATGTTGAAGTATCGGTCCTTATGGCAACCTATAATCGCTTTTTGTTTAATATCAATAAGCTTCTTTCCTTTTATTGGTCTATCAAACCTGGGTGAATCCGGAAAACCCGATGGCTCCGGGGTCACCAATGTCACCTGGTATGTCGGTGACGGAGACGATGTGAATTACGAAAACAAAGTGTTCCGGACCAAGGATATTCAGATCAACAATACAGGTAGAATGACCTGGGATAATGTCTCCGCATACATCAACGGTAGTGTCACCGTAAATTCCACCGCATACTTTAACCTTACCGATTGTCTATTGAACCTGAGTGGGAACTTCAGTATCAGCGGCATTGTGAACTTCGACAATGTCACGCTTATTATGAACTCGTCAAAGGATGGTGAGTTTGGTATCAATGTAACGACCACGGGGACATTCAATGTTTTGAATAATTCGAATATAACTGCGTACGATATCACAACTCCAATAGACCTTTTCACCAACGAGCCGGGCAACGAGAGCTGGGGGCTCCATTATTATTTCACGGTGCACGGGAATTTGACACTCGACCATAGTTATGTGAGTTATACTTATGGTAATCTGGATTATTTAGGCGGAATACATTTATACGAAACCAGTGACGCAATTATTACCAATTCTACGATCTATGAAAATGAAGTTACTGGAATTTATGCCGAGGGCAATACCAGCCATATAATTCAAAATAATACTATTTATAATGCAACAAAATATGGTATATACTTATTTGACCATGCAAATGCATTAGTGGATAATAATACGATTGAAACATATCTTAGCAATTTTGGTTATGGAATTGTATGTTTGGATTGGAGCCATGCTAAAATTTATAGAAACACGATCCGAAACAATCGTTTTGATGGCATTCTTATCGGTAACTATTCTAATGCATCTATTCAATTGAACACTATTTCAAATAACGAACGTTATGGAATAAACATTTCTGCATTTTTAAGAATGAATCAAGCTACAGGTCAGATTATTTCCCTAGGTTACTGTAATCCATTTATTTATCAAAATGATATTTTGAATAATAGGGAAGGTGGGATCTATGATATAATTGGCCCTGCAGAGATAATAAATAATACAATTTCTTCTTCTTCAAAAGGTAGTGCAATTTTTATAAGGAGCTTTCAATGGGATCGAACTCGGGGATTAGCACTCAATGTACCTGGAAATATTACAAACAATTCTATTCAATATAATGGCAATCATGGTATAAATCTCTCAGCAAATTATTTTTCGAAACCAACGACCATCACAATGACGATCAAAAATAATAACATTACGAATAATAATTGGTCAGGGATAAATATTCTCGGTGGTACATATCAAAGTAACCAATTTTCACCAGAACCTACCATTATTCAAAATAATATTTCGAATAATAACCAGTCAGGTGTAAGTAACTACCGAGCTGTGGCATATGAGCTAACTGAGAATGTGATCGAATTTAACAATAGATCGGGAATATTTTGTGAAGCAAGCTCTAAACCAAAAATCATTGATAATCAAATTGGTATGAACAAGAAATATGGTATTGAAACAGAATCAAGTTCCAATCCTAAGATCTCGTACAATGATATAACAAAGAATGAAGATAGCGGAATTCGGTTGACTGGGTATACAAATCAACAGGTTATTGAAAATAACTTAACAGAAAACCAAGGGCATGGCATTGAAGTATCAGGATCATCTTCAACACCGGATATTAACAACAACAGGATCTTTAATAATAACCACAGCGGCGTCTACGGCTCCGGTGGAAATAATAATTTCATAATTAGGTTGAACGAGATCTACAATAATTCGTGGTCGGGTATTGAAGGTAATTCTACCAATTGTCGGATATCAAATAATGAAATATGGAACAACACCCAGGATGGCATCAAACTCACGGGCAGTTCACCTACCATAAACCAGAACAACAGAATTAATTATAATGGTTGGAACGGCCTGGCCTGTTATTCGAGTTCTCAACCAGCCCTGACAAACAATAAATTTATGTTCAACGGCAAGAGCGGTATTTATCTTCATGGCTCAAGCCCAGGCATGAGCGTGAGTTCAAACGAACTTTTCATAGCAAACAATACCGAAAACGGCGTAGCCTGTGAAGGAGGTGCAAAAGGAACCATCAAGGCAGCGATCTGGAATAATACATTAGCAGGCGTTTTTACTGCCGGAACAGGGACCAATGTGATATTCTTGAACTCGGAAATATATAACAATAACCAGCACGGTGTTAATGCTACCGATAACTCGGAACCGAGCTTCGTAAATACGACAATATACGATAATAACACCGGTGAGGCGTTCTGGTTGGATGGTGGTGCAGACCCCGTGTGTATAAGCACTACCTTTACAGGTTCAGGCGTATATTTCATGGACACGGCATCTACGCTGACCGTGAAATGGTATGTACATATCCGTACAGTTTCAGACGCAACCGGCAACCCGGTTGGCAATTGTCAGGTCCGGATAAACAGTACCACCCAACCCCAGGATAACCCGCTCTGGATAGGTACAAGCGATGTAAACGGAGAGATCAGCTGGCTGCGGATCACTGAATATATCGCCCAGGATACGGGCGGCGACCATCGTGCCACGGGGGCCGAACGTAAAATTTACACGCCCAACGATATCTCGGGTGAGACAATACATTTTCGCAATACACACGTTACACCAAACCCCGTGCTTAACAGCACACAAACCGTAACACTAAGATTACTACCGAACCACAAACCCGGTACTGTAACTGGCATCACACCCGGCTCCACACATAACGCCCATCCAACCATCTCGTGGGAACCAACCACCGACCCCGACGCTCAAACACTTAGATATCGAGTCTGGATAGGCACTGCCCTGAACACTTCAAATGTATTTGGATCATCGTTACAAACAGAAACTTCATACACTTTAACCACCGACCTGGACTACGCTACATCCAGTGGAAACAAAACATATCACGTAACGATCGTGACGAACGATGGCCACGGTGCTGAAAGCTATGCTTTACATAAATTATATTTATTGAATCATAAACCAACGATACCGGAGATCGCTTTGGATGTCCCCGAGAAACCCACGATATTGCTGGGGTCGGTCAAATGCACGATCACAACACCCAGTACGGACCCGGACGGTGACGAGATCAATTATACATACAAATGGTATAAGAACGGTGAGCTGCAATCCGGCCTTACATTGACCAACACGAAGAACACCGAATATACGATCTCGGTCAAAGATAATGATATCGAGTTTCAAAAGGGCGACGAGTGGGAGGTCAAGGTTTATGCGGACGATAGCCTTGGTTTCGGTCGTGGGTCGTCACAAAGTGCAAAGTTCAAGATCGGTAATGTGGGCCCGGAAGTGGCCACGAATATAAATGATATAGTAATGAATGAAGATACCAAGAAATTGGCGATCATAGATCTAACGAAATCATTCTCTGACATAGATGAAATAGGTGCCCTTCGGTACACCATAAAGGTAACCGATCCGAACATTACGGTTATACAGAATTCACAGACACATAAAGTAGATATCATACCCGCACCGAACTGGAACGGTTGGGCGACAATTAATTTCACCTGCTTTGATGCTGAAAATCGTTTTGCCACCCAGCTTGTAAAAGTGACCGTAATGCCTGTTAACGACGAGCCCGAGTTCAGATCGATAGGCGGCGTCCCATGGCAACCTGGCTCGGTAATTTCATTCACCGATGATGATTCCGCCTTTGAGGATAAATGGTTCAATATCACTATTTCATGCTCCGATATAGATGTGGAACTGGGCGAAAATGATGAAGTATTTATCAAGGTCAGTGATCAAGAGAAGGTACTGCTCAATACGTTGAACAATAACCCGCTTAATTTTACATTATCATTCTTCCCAAATAATGACGATATTGGCATCTATACATTTTCGATATCGATCAAGGATAAGGATCTGGAAAAATATAAGTATGAAACTTACATCGAGATCGAGGTGAAAAACACCAACGATAAACCGACCCTGGTATATATCAAGAAATACGAGGATGATACCGAATATGAAATACCGAGTGATAAAATATTGGATCTGCGTAATAAGATCACATTGAAAGAAGATCAGGAACTCATCCTGGAGGTAATTGCCGATGATGCTGACCTGGAGTATGATGAGGATATATTGTTCTTTTTCACCAATACTCTTGACATAATCGAGGTGGATTCCGATACAGATGATCCACATACATGCCTGATAATTATTACGCCGGGACATTACGACATCGGATTATTACAGATCAATATTACGGTAAAGGACCAGTCCATGGAAACGGACAGTGTTCAGATCACATTATTTGTTGAGAATGTGAATAATGCACCCTTTGTATCCATTGAACAACCTATCCAAGATAAGATCTATTTACCAAGAGATGATATTAGATTCGAAGCAACGGTAACGGATTTTGATATGCTCTATGGTGATGAATTAACATATTTATGGGTCTCAGACATTGATGGTGAGCTTGGAAACTCACAAAATATTGTTATTGCCGGCACGAATCTGACGGTAGGTGAACATACCATTACATTTAGCGCTTATGATAAAGCCCTCGAATCCGACATCGATACAATAAAAATAATTATCGGTGGTATTGACACCGATTCCGATAATCTACCCGATGATTGGGAGCGAGACAAATTAGATAGTGTAAACAAGTACATTGGAACTGACGACCCTGACAAGGACGGGTACTCAAATTCGGAAGAATATCTATTGGGTTCAGACCCCATGGACAAGAACGACCCGAAGAAACAGGGTGGTTCTGGCGAGGAACAGGACCTAACTGTTATAGGTGCAATCCTAGGGTTCGTTATTGTAATAATAATCATGTTACTGGTAATATTTCTTGTCATGCGATCCCTTCGTACGAAAACGAAGGGTAAAGATAAGGGTAGTAAAACCGCACAGGACCTAAAACAACCTGGCAAGGTACCACCAACACCGGGTGCGCCTGGTGGTCCGAGCCGCGATGAAGAGCCGACTGTATTACGACTGCCAACTCAATATATACCGTCTGGCCATGGAATACCCGACATCAAACCTGAACCTGATCATAAACCCACACCCGAAGGTGCTGGCCCTAGTGTTCAAGTTGGCCCGGTTGTTGGTGCAGGTGGACCACCCGTACCGCTGCCCACACAAATACAAGCACCCACCACAACCACTCCGAATATGCCTATACCTCCAATGCAGCAGCAGCCAGGACTGCCGCCGTTCATACCCGGGCAGATAATGACATGCCCAAAATGTAATACACCCATGACATTCACACCATCGGGGGAACCATTCTGCATTAATTGCGGTTTCAAACCGGATCTGAAAAAGATGAAATAAGATCTATGATGTAGAGTTTATAATATGGTAATTGTAAAAGTTAAAAGGTAAATTTTAAAAGTTAAAAGTTTTGTTCATTTTTTATATTTACCAAAGATAACCATTAACAGAATATTGCAGCGCTTAACTTGTATTTTTATAGTATAATTGGTATACACCGAAGGCACATGGTAGGTTCTATAGTTGAGTATCCTCGGGAGGAGAAAACTTAACCGGTTTCCAGGAGAAAAGTTGAATGCTAGAGGTGGAGAACGAGGGAAATAAGGGATTTTTCGGACAATTCAGTAGAACATTTTGGATAGTTAATTCTCTTGAATTATTCGAGCGCGGTGCGTACTACGGCACAATGTCTATAATGAGTGTACATGCCGTTTATAATCTCGGTATTTCATACAGTACTGTTGGCGTCATATATGCCATGTTGATTATCCTACTTTATTTTATACCATTAATTTCAGCCTCACTGGCAGAAAAGTATGGTTACCGTAATGTGCTTTTAACATCATTTCTGATACTAGTTATTGGCTATTTTCTATTATTTATGGTTCAACCGGGCCAGCTGACATTTTTCATATTCTCGTTAATAATTGTTGGTATCGGTGCAGGTGCTTTCAAACCTATCATATCTGCCTCAATTGCACACGTAACCCTGGAACAACAAAGGAATCTTGCTTACTCGATCTATTACTGGATGATAAATCTTGGGGCGTTCTTATTACCTCTATCAGTAGGTTTGTTTTTGGGGACAGAATCTTTATTTCATTTTGTATTCTTAGTGTCTACTGTTCTTATCGGGATCAATATAGCAATATCCTTTTTCTTATTCAAAGACCCTGTAAAAAGTCAGAAATTACTGAGTGTTGGCAAAGCGATAAAACGAATTGTACCCGCTTTGAAGGATAAGAAATTCGTTGTACTTCTCCTGATCTACTCAGGTTTCTGGTTCATGTTTGCCATTAACCATGCGTTCTTGCCAGTATATATGGTAGATTTTAAAAGGATGCCATCATGGTTTCTTGTGCCGTTCCTGGCCACTATCAATCCAGGCACGATAATTCTTGTGGGTCCTTTTTTGGGCAAACTGGTTGAGAAGTACAAATCGTTGAATATGGTCATGCTCGGAATTGTTATCTTTTCCATCGGTCTTATGATAGTTGGCTTAAGTAATTCACCTTACATTTTTGCCATTGGAATAATTATTTTTTCCATGGGTGAATTCATAACCCACCCTGGATTTATCGCTTATGTTTCCAAGATCGCGCCGAAGAAAATGGTGGCCATCTACATGGCGTGTATCTTCATCGCAACGGGCCTTGGTAACGCGGTTGGAGGTTTTATCCAAGGTTTTTGGTATCAGTATTTTGCTGTTGACAATAGTATGCCAAAAATATTTTTTGCGCTGATCGCCGTAGTAGGAATGTTAACACTGGTCTGTTTTATTTTATATAATCGCTGGATCATTAGAGATTTATTAATAAAAGAACCCAATACAGAGGCTGATACGGGCATCTGGACCAAGCCGATCACTGTTGCTGTAGTATTACTTTTCATTCCGATCACAATTTATGGTGCGTACCTGGGTGGAACCAATGTGTTCTATGATCGAGGGGAAGAGGAGGAAGTAGCCGTACCGAAATGGGCTGTAGATTATGACCAGGTTACCGTCGAATTATCGCCCATTCAAGGTTATTCTGATGAAAATTCAGATATGGAAGAAAAAATAACTTTATCACCAAACGATGTTCAGAATTTAATAAGTTTGGAATTTTCCCTGAGCTGGGTAGATGAAGAGCCGGTTAATGATTACATATATGACAACCTTCCCGACACATTTTCGTTCACGGTCCAACCACCAGGTAATGATACGGTACTGGGTCCGTTTCAGGGGTCAACAGGCTTTGCATACGGTTTTTACGATCCTGTATCGGGATCCACACCAGATCAGGATCCATATCTTAACGGCACGGGTGATTACATCGTGACAATCCAATGCGGTGAGTGCGGCAACCAGGTGCCAAGAGTAAATCTACTTGGTTTTCGCGAGGAGGAAGATACAGGTAATGATTGGACACTGGATGTCAAGTATAAGCATTATGTGAAGAATGAAGCATAAATTGTGAATAGTAAAATGAAAATTAATGAAAGAAAATTCTAAATCCGAAGTTCTAATTTCACACAAAAATAGGATTTATTATTGAGTTTGCACTATTTTTCTTGAAGCTTGGAATTCCTTTTATTAAGTAATAATTAATATGGAATTCCAACCCCCTAAACAAATACTAAATCCCAGACAACAATTTTCCAAACTTTCCTTTTGTTTGAGATTTAGATTCTAGGCTAATTTGCTGAAGCAAATTAGCTCGAGGTAAAAATTCTATTTTTTATTATATTCCCTATAAAAGAATTTTTAGCTCTAGATGATTTTTTAAAGGAAATCATTTTGCTCTGGAA
>JAEHCK010000040.1 GCA_020696345.1 Thermoplasmata archaeon
ATGAAAACAGCGGGATGTTAGGAAAAAAAAGGGAATTGGGGCCTGAAAAGGTCATTTAAGCACAATATTTCAACAATATATTTCATTGATGAAGTACATCAAGAAATGTCCGGGCTTAATTTTGATTATTCGGGCAGGCTCTCAACTATTCTTAAAAAGGATACCAAACATAATCCTCTATGAGCAAAAAGTGAGTTTTATTGGCAATGGCATGTCATTCGAGGAGATTGTATATTTTAATAATATTGAAGAAATTATTGAACCCGTAGTTAAGCATATTTTTAGAGGAAGATTAAATGATAAAGAATTAGAAGTTCTGGCAAATATCATTAAAACAACTGTTGTAGGTTTTATAAAAGATAAACTATATTTTTTAGAACCTATTCGCAATCCATCTGTCAGTAGTAAACCAACAGAATCATATAAAATGGATTCATCTGCAACCGATTTAATAACACTGATATACACATATAAAAGTAAAGAACTTCCCGAATTTAAAGAATTTGTAACTAATGTAAAAAAAATAATGCCAGAGATTTCAAGCATTTTAGTTCCACCAAATCAAGAAGTAGTTACGATTGGAATTAAAGAAGAAGGTTTTTCAGATCTCAATTATTTCGAGCTTTCTCAGTTAAGTTCAGGATTGATTGAAGCACTATCAATTGTAGCGATTATTACTCTATGTCCAAAAGGGAGCATTATTTGCATCGAAGAACCTGAATTACATTTCCATTCACACGCTTTAAAAGAGCTGAAAAAAATTATTATAGATGTTTCTAAAGAAAAACAGTTATTTTTTACTACACATTCACTTGCTTTTATTGGTAATGAAGAAATCAATAAGATTTTTCTTTTTACAAAAGAGAAGGGTTTAACTAAAATTAAACGACTTCAAACAGAAAGTGAGATTGACGAAGTTGTTAAAGAAATGGAATAAATGTAACTTGTATTAATCTTATCGGAGGTGAGAAATTGAAAATTTATTCTACTTAATGTTTTCCCACGTCCGGTATTGTTGCATTAAGGGGCGAAACATTCCCTCTGGCTAATATTCGTGAAATCATCATAAATCACCGTTTCGTGAGGTTATTGATTTGATATTTAAGGTTATTTATTTGTTAATATTAACTGGTACTGGGAAATTCCTATCTACAAATTCTTGTTCTTCATGATAAGCCGTATTGATTGTTTTAGAATCGACAATAATTTGGAAATAGACTATGCCAATAAATCCTAATGTGTTGAGGGCATAATGAGTGCCAATCCCGTTTTGAAATGATTTAATTAGTTCTATCTTGAATCGTGATGCTTTATCCCAAAATTCAAATAATTTTATTACTTCTTTTTTATTAATATTATGTTTCTTCATTAAAATTTCTATCGAAATTTCATCTTTATCTATTCCATAAGTCAACAGATTAATGAGATTGGATTCAATTACATTAAAATGTTCAATAATTTTAATATCACCATATATTCTAAATCTAAGATAAAAATTAGCGAGTCTATTTGGTCTATTATCCACATAATGACTATAAAATAGAAAATATTTTCTTTTTAGTTTATCTAATTCTTCCATAACTGGTAAAACAAATTTCCAATCAAATTCATAAACTTCTTGTAGCGTTTTCACAATATATAATCTTGAGAATAGTTCTTTTTTATTTTTTACCATATAATCAGCCTCCAAGAATCAGTTATTTTTCTTTTATTATTATTTCAAATAATTCACTTTCTAATCTATACAAATTTCCAATAATTCTTTTTACAAGTTCAAGCAATTCCATTTCAAAATGTACTTTTGATTCATTTAATTGTAATGTACATTTTTTTGATAATTTTAAATCTATCAATAAATATGGGAAATTAGCATCTGACATTTTTATTAATGAAGAGGGGGTTTTTTTTCCATTATAGTTTAAAAATTGATTATTTAAATAATCATTAAAAAGACCTTTTCTTTTATTACATGGGATATTATCGATAATAATTTTTGGTTTGTCGCTATCAAAATTATATCGTATTTTTTCCACATCATGTACTAATAAATTTCTAATATATATGTAAATTGAGTAATCTATTGAATCGTTGTATCCTTTCCCAAAATGTAAAGGTAGTTTATTTTCATCAATAAAAAAGTCAATAATTGATTCAAATCTTTTAATTTTTTCTTTTGTGTATTCCTTTTTATATTTTTGATAAATTTGAATGACTAAGATAAATAATTCAGAAATTTGTTCCATAATATTTTCAAATCTGCTAATAAATATATCATGAATTTTTGTTAATTCTTCCCAAACAAATCGTTTTTTTAAATACTTCATTTCCTCATTTAAAATTTCAACATATGCTGTTTTTCTTTCAATTATATTTATTATGTTTTCGTGTGGAAAATTCTTTTTTAATTCTTCAATTATTTTATAAATTGAACGGAATTGTCCATTATGTTCTATTGCTGTTGTTGGTTGTTTATACCATCTCAGCATACCATAATATGTATCCATAAAATATCTTGTGTCTGGTTTTTGTAACACTTTTTTTGGTATGGATATTGTCATATATTCTCTATAATTTGGCAAAATGCGGTCAACTACAGTTAATTCACTTCTTTTTAAAGAACTTAAGAAGTCATCGATTTTCTTTATTGAATTTTCTTCACTTTTATTTTTCATTCTATTCCAAACTCCTTATTCCAGTTAATATTATTTTTTATAGAAAGTTATATCCAAACAAATTAAAAGTAACGATTTATACTATAATTTTTTCATAACCTCATCCAATTTCTCGGCCATTGATCCCAATCTTGCTTTTATCTGCTCTTTCTGCTCCGTACTCAGCGATCCCAATATCTTGGTGTCGATCCAAACGAACTGATCCACGCTTTTTTCTAGTCTCCGGAATCGGTCCATTATAATTTTTTCTTCTTCATTGATTTTGGAACCCGGTCTCACCATTTCTTCACGCTTGTGCGGTTTCGCCTTTTGGATCTCCCTAACAAATTGTCTCACCTCATGGGACGGGATATGTTCTTCTTGAATTTTTTCAATGACCTTAGTCCTCAGATCATCATCTTCGATCGCCTTGGTTTCTCTGATCAATTTTGAAGAAAGTATGCCCGGCATACTTTTTTTTATCTCGAAATTCCTTTGCATCAACTATCTGGCCCAATGTGCTCTTATGGTAACCCAAGACATCTGCAAGATCTTTTTTGGTTTTATATTTACCAGATTTCCATAACTCGTAAACCGCGTCCTCTCGTTCTGTCGAGGTCAGATCTTTACGGTGCAGATTTTCTATCAATGATTGAAGCATTAGGTGATGATCGTTAATATCTCTGACAATTGCCGGGATCTTATCGAGGCCAACACTTTTACATGCACGCCACCGGCGTTCACCCACAACGATCTCGTAATTATTTAATTTTTTCCTGACGATTATAGGCTGGATCAGGCCCTCTTGTTGAATGGATCGTGCAAGTTCATCGATCTTCCCTGAATCACCGAGATCTTTTCTGGGTTGATCTGGGTTGGGCACTATTCTATCTAGCTCAAGTTCGGTTATTCTCTCAAATTCGGGTACTATATCGCGCTGCGGGGGAGAACTGTTCGATTTTTGACGTTCCCTCTCCTTACCACCACGCTTTCGCTCATGTTTTGGCATTGCAATCACCAGGTTTTTATAGTGATTAATAATATTTAAAATGTATTGATAAAATATAATGTTGATTTTGAGGAAAAATATTTTTATTATCAAAATTTATGCAGTTATATAGGGGAAGGTGGTATTATAACTCAAATTACAGGGATCAAGCGAACGTATCATATCCATAATTTGAGTTAACTGCAATTAGCTAGGAAGATTTCTAACTTGGTTTTAAATATATCACCCACCCCAATAAATATCTTGGTTTTTTCGAAATTTATATTTCATACAATAACAATTGCAAGCCATGAAAGGTAAAAGTTTTAATTACTATAGAAGATTATAACCTTCACACAAAATGCAACACATTGAACGAAATGTTGCCTAAAACTTTTTCGAACGACCAAAACTTGCTTTTAAATGGTGATATAATGAAGCAACTAAAAGATTTATTTGAAGATAAAAGTGCAATTATTAAAATTAAAGAAAAATTACCAGATCTATTTCATCTGGCAGAATTAGAAAGCTCAAGGGCAGGTAAGATCGGTATGGAAGTTGGTGTCGTTAGAGAAAGAATTATAGTTGCTATGATGATTAATTTCTTTGGGAAAAAAGTCGTTGAAACCGAAATAGCTACTACAAAGGCGGAAATAGATGTAATAATTTTTAAAAAGCCAATTTCCATTAAAACGATTACTGGTAATCTATCTGGAGTAAAGTTAATTTGGACAGTCGATTGGGACAAAGCAAAAGAATTTCAACAAGAATATAAACCTTCATGTGATATGATTTTTATCCAAATAGTATGGGGTAAAGCGGGAGGGATTTTTCTTTTCCTTAAAGAAGCACAACAAAAGATATTATCCGCAATAGGAAGAGAAAAATATATAAAACTCCCTTCACGTGGTACTAATCCTAGAGGCGTCGAGATATCCAAAGAAGCATTACAAAAATTAACTGAACATAAATCTACAAAAATGATAGAAATTGATTGGATTAAAAAGGATATCGATTTCAACCCATATAAGCGATGGTTAGAATATTGGAGGGAAAAATAATTGGCTAATAAGACAAAAGAAGGTACAAAAACTAGCGCTTTCGGTGTTTCAAATCGAGAGAACCATGATTCTTCTATCTTCTATTCATCAAAGATGTATGAAGGTTTCAATAACAACACGAACGTAGAATATATCGAAAATGAGATTGATCCCGAGAATATAAACAAAATTCATTGCATAGATAGTCGGTCGATATCGATCCTTCCAGATAATTCTGTCCATCTTATGGTTACATCCCCTCCCTATAATGCATCTAAAGAATACGATGAGAACTTGTCTTTACAAGATTATCTTCAATTATTAAAAGATGTCTTTCAGGAGGTATTTCGTGTAATTGTGCCCGGTGGAAGAGTTTGTGTTAACATCGCCAACCTTGGAAGGAAACCCTATATCCCCTTGACTAGCTATATAGTTAGAGATATGATAGATATTGGATTCTTGATGAGAGGAGAGGTAATATGGGATAAAGGAACCCCTGGCGGTTCATGTGCTTGGGGTAGCTGGCAATCAGCATCAAATCCAACTCTAAGGGATGGACATGAATATATCTTGATTTTTTCCAAAGATGCTTACAATCGCCCATCTAAAGGTAAAGAAAATACAATATCAAAGGAAGAATTTCTGAATTATACAAAAAGCGTATGGAAATTTGCACCTGAGTCTGCAAAAAAGATAGGTCACCCCGCACCTTTTCCTATTGAACTCCCTTATCGATGTATTCAATTATACACTTTTAAAAACGATATTGTCCTTGATCCTTTTGTTGGAAGTGGAACAACCTGTATTGGGGCAATTCAAACAGGAAGAAGATTTATTGGTATAGATGTCGATGAAGAATATGTTAAAAATGCTAAGAAAAGAATAAAAAAATATCAAGACCAGATGAAATTATCTCATTTCGAAAAACATTAAATTCTCATAAAGAAATAAAAAACCCACAGACGAAAATGCTTTGCATATCGCTCCAGATAAAAAAACCAAGGTATCCCCCACAAAATCTTATCTTAGCCAACTCCCTTCGTTGCTTTCGCAACTTCGGGCCACATTACATTCTCACCTCCATCAACTATATATAACTACGGTTAGGGGCAGTTAACACGCGGGTATGCGGCTCCAGACCTTACAGGTCTTCCGCCAAAACCCAGCCCTCTATGCTAATATAATAATCTTAGGCTAAGAGGGCTTGGCTTCGCATACCAGCGAGCCGTTACTCCTCGTCTGCCAGGGTCTCTTCATCATCTGTATTATCTTGGTCCTTACCTTTTCCCCGTTTCTCCTTTCTCCTCTTGAACTTATCCTGGATCACATCACGCACAACTGCACCGACGATCAGCATGACCGCCAGTAGCACCACCACCAGCCATGGGTTCAGCATCGACCTATCGGTCGGTTTGGTTTCCGATCTGTCATCACCTGCTTTATCCGAATCATTTACCAGGTGCGTGGTTGTGAACGCCACATCGGCGGCCATCCCCGAAGTTTCGGCTCTGATACCAAGTTCCAATTCGTGTAATATTTCATAGGTCTGCTCATCATCTGTCCGCTCCAATAGGTCATCCAAATACTCTTGACTCGGTGCGGTAATTGTCAATTTTACCTCAACCGGTTGAAAATATACCGAATCTTGGGCTGGTAGGGTAATATTCACAGTGTCCAGTTGTGCACTCCAACCACCTCCACCTCCATTTCCAGCCAAATGGCCGGCATCAGTGAGAGATAAGGTCACATTTAGTTCGGTGGGCTGGTTATTGATGAACGAGATCACATAGTCGGTAGAAGTGCCAGGGACAATATCATGCATATTGCTGTGGAGAATATAGGTATTAGACGTTTATCAAATTTCATCTAGAACCGAAAGAATCTGGGATTCATTTGATAGAGCAACCTATCGGTCACTCAAAAAAATATTAAAAAGAATTTGATGAAGATGTAATCTACGAAAAATTGGAAATGAGGCGATTAAATTAATACAAAAAATATATATAATTAAAAAACATAATTAAATATAATAATTAACTAACAGATTTGGGAGGTTATTTAACGGGATTATCTAAAGGTAGTTATTTAAAAGATAAATGTAATTTATCAAAAAATCCATTCAGTGGCGCTCCTTTAGCTATTAATAGTAAAGACATGCAACTATTTGTAGGAAGAGAAAATGAAATTAATTCAATTAAAGAGATATTAAATCATATTCCTGATGGTGGAATAAATAGAACTGTTATTATTGGTGGTTATGGGGTAGGAAAAACTTCCTTTTTAAACCGAATTTTTTGGGAAGCCATAAACCATAATGATTTCCGTTTTATTACTATTAAAATAATCGCGAAACAAAATATGACATATTTAAATTTTATTGAAGAATTATTGGATAGAATTTGCAATAAAATATTAATATTAAAAAACCTTGATAAAAATGACATAAAAGTTTTTGAGGAAATAAATTTAAATCTAAAATATTCTAGATCATTTGCAAGAGAGAATTACTCAGAAGTAGCGGGAGAAGCTTCGGCATTAATAGCTTCACTTGCTTCTAAATTAGGAATAAAAACCACTGAAATTCGAAATTTATTTCCATATAGTGAACGATCTGCATTAAATGATCTTTATACATTATATAAATTATCTCTAAAATATGTTGATGGATATGTATTAGGTATAGATGAAGCCGATTTATTAACAACACCTGATAATATGAGTGTTCTAATAAATGGTCGAGAGGAAATATTTCAAACAAAAAATATCCTTTTTATATTTATCGGAAGTACAAGATTTAAAACTGGTCTTGATAACGTTGGTTCCCCAGTTAGAGAAATTATCGATCAATATATAATTCTTGAACACTTTAAATTTCCCGAAGAAAGAAATATTTTAAATAATTTAATTTCAAGAAGAATAAAAAGTGTTGCAATCTCTAAACACTATAAAAATCCTTTTAAAAAAGAAGCAAAAGAATTATTATTTTTTATTTCAAAAGGAATTACTAGAAGAATAATTAGATATTGTTTTTTTAGCTTAAATAAAGCGATTAAAAAAGAATGTAAAGTAACAAATGAAATAGTTCTATCTTCAATAACAGAATTTGGTAGAGGATTATTATTAGGTTTAAATTGCCAAGAACAGGAAATTATTAAAAAATTAGCTAATAAAGAAATAATTAAGGATGATGATATAATATTTATTATTAAGAAATTAAAATTTGAAGACAAAGTGGACATTAATAAAATAAAAAGAAATCTTGAAAGACAAGGAGCCATTTTCTCTTATTTTTCAGAAGATGAATTACGATATGAGTTGTCCCCAGAACTAAGGCTAAGTGTATTACATGATACTAAAATTGCAAAACCAATTTTTAAAATTGAAGCTGCCCAGCGATTAAGGCAAGCTGTTGGTACTGATTTAAAAGAAAGATATGAGGAAAAAGGACATTTAATTAACGCCAATTTATTAGAAGCAAGTGGACATTTAGAAATTTTAGATATTCAATTTGATGGCTTAAATAAAGAAGAAAAAATTTCTCATTTAGATAAATGTATAACTTGTATAAATGACCTCAAGGATCAAAAATTAAAACCGTCTTTAAAAACTTTAAAAACTCTTAATAAACATATCAAAATTGATAAAGCAAATAAATCAAATGTAAAAACTCAAATAAATAAAATTAGTGGAAAATTAAATGGAAAATTTAGAGGTGGTTATCCAGTTATTACGGAAGAAGGTGCTTTTGGAGAAGAACCATTAAAAAATTTATTATTTAAAAAAGGAAAATATGAAGATATGTTGAAAGAATTGATGACTTCAAGAGAAACTGACCTTATGGAAACATTCATAAAATTAAAATATTTTTCAGATATGGATTACCGAATAATTGAAAATGTTGAAAAAAATCAAAAACATTTTCAAGACAACCAAAAAATAATAAAAAGTTTTTTTCAAAAAATTAAAGATAAATTTAAATTTAAAAATTAAGCCTCTTCTCCCTATTTAGGGAAATCATAGTTACATCACTCCACAAGCTTGAAAGATTTTAAGATAAAATATTCTTGATTCCAGTACCCATATATTTTTCTTTTCACGATATTTATTTTATTGGCTCTGACGCTAAACTCAAAATGACATCATGAATAAAGGTAGTGCTAGCATACGAATGTTATGTAAATTAATTTTAGTTTTGGCACGAATGTATATCTTCACGGAGAAAATCTATTAGAACACGATAGATGGGCATGTTCAGTGATAAGTGGGCGATGTGCAGGTGAGCAGTCTGGAATTGAGAAAATTAATTATCGATTATAAGCCAAGAGTCTGGAGATATCACTTAGCCCTAGAATGGGAGGACACTCAACTAGAGACATGGGCTGGCTGGCCTGCCTTGGGTATAAATTATCCAAATTTACCACATCATAATTTTTTCATAACCTCATCCAATTTCTCGGCTATTGATCCCAATTTTGCTTTTATCTGCTCTTTCTGCTCCGTACTCAGCGATCCCAAGATTTTAATGTCGATCCAAACGAACTGATCCACGCTTTTTTCTAGTCTCCGTACTCGGTCCATTATAATTTTTTCTTCTTCATTGATCTTGGAACCCGGTCTCACCAATTCTTCACGCTTGTGCGGTTTCGCCTTCCGGATATCTCGAACAAACTGTCGTACTTCATGGGACGGGACCTTTTCCTCTTGAATTTTTTCAATAATTTTTTCACGAAGATCATCGTCTTCAATAGATTGGGTTTGAGTAATTAATTTCGTAGAAACTTTGGCGGCCAAAGTTTTTTTCTCTCTAAACTCTTTTGCTTCGATCAATGTATTTATACTAGATTCATGGTAACCCAATGCATTAGCTAATTCCCTTTTTTTACTATATCTCTCTGATTTCCAGAGATCATAAACTGCATTCTCTCGTTCTACCGAGGTCAGATCTTTACGATGGAGATTTTCTATCAATGACTGAATTAATAAGTGTTGGTCGTTAATATCTCTGACTATTGCCGGGATTTTATCGAGCCCAACAATTTTACATGCACGCCATCGGCGTTCGCCCACAACGATCTCGTACTTGTTCAGTTTTTTCCGAACGATAATAGGCTGGATCAGACCTTCTTTTTGAATGGATCGTGCAAGTTCATCGATCTTCCCTGAATCACCGAGGTCTTTTCTGGGTTGATCAGGGTTGGGCACTATTCTATCTAGCTCAAGTTCGGTTATTTTTTCAAATTCAGGTACTATATCGGGCTGCGGGGGTGGACTATCCGGTTTATGACGTTCCCTTTCCCTACCACCACGTTTTCGCTCATGTTTTGGCATTGCAATCACAAGGTTTTTATAATGATTAATAATATTTAAAATGTATTGATAGAATATAATGTTGATTTTGAGGGGAAATATTTTTATTATCAAAGTTCATGTGGGAATATAGGGCAAGGTGGTCTCATAACTCAAATTACAGGGGTTAAGCGAACGTATTATATCCATAATTTGAGTTAAGTGAAATCGTGGACTTCGGGTGCAACCACTCGATAGAAACCAAATAATGGTGATAATATGAGAATTCGAAAAATTAAAGTAAAAAATTTCCGTAATCTTCGCGAGATCGAGGTATATCCAGCACAAACCACGATATTTGTCGGAGAAAATAATACAGGTAAGTCAAATCTTTTATACGCACTCCGATTATTACTTGGCCCTGACGCAAAAAGACTTGAATCCGAAATTTCTGAGGATGATATTAATGATATGGCTAGATCAGAAGGAGAAAACACTTTTTCCATAACAATTGAAATCGGTGATCTTCAAAAACATCAAGAACTAGAGGCCATTTTTAGGGATCGCATTGTTCGGGATGATGAAGAAACCTACGTAACCATAGAAGGTAAATATGAACTAGATGAGGAAGGTATCTATACTTGGAAAGTTCAAGTTTTGCCTCCAGAGGGACGGCATAATGAACCTATTCCATTTTCAAGTCGGATGGCTCGTTATGTTCCTTTATACTTTCTTGATGCCGTTCGGAATGCTCAGAGAGAAATGAGAGCAACAGGGAAGGGAACTCTATCACAATTGCTTAATGCCATAGAGCTTGGAGATGTTGAAAAAGACATTATTACGAATATTCGGAATGCAAATAAAGCACTTAGCCGAAATGAAGATATTCATAATTTGGCAGAATGTATTACAGACCTTTTATCACCTCACATCCCAGGCAGTCAAGGTGATGTTTCCATGACAGTTGCTGCTGAGGATCCCACTCAATTGGTTAAGGGGCTTCGTCTTAATCTTAAACGTCAATCAGATTATAGGGCTTACGATATGTCCCGACATGGGACGGGGTTACAAAACCTCGTACTAATAGCATTGTTTAGACATAGAATATCTACAGCGGGAGGAATACAACCGATTCTTGCCATAGAGGAGCCTGAGGCACATTTACACCCGCAAGCTCAACGCTGTCTATTCAAGGATTTAGAGAAAATCAATGCACCAGTACTTTTAACGACACACTCACCAGCTATTACTGAGTCCTCCAATCCCTTGGGACTTATCCGTCTAACTTCAACTAATAAAAATCAGGTCACGGCTCATCAATTAAACTCCTTGGCAATTGATGAAAATGATATTAAATTATTGGCTAGGATGATGCGTGCGGGACGTGCAGACGCTTTTTTTGCAAGGGCAATTATTGTTGTAGAAGGGCCATCCGAGGTAATCGCTCTATCAGCATTTGCTGAGCAAATAGAGTGTAGGCTTGATCGTGATGGTATATCAGTAGTACCAGCGGACGGGAACTCTTTTTCATACATTTTATGTTCTTGTGATGACCAACATTTTTCAATACCAACGGTGGTTACTTTTGATACGGATGCATTACAATCAAATAATAATTTATTGAAAGAGGCATATAAAGCGGGTTTGATTGGTGAAAAAGACCGAGACGCTGGTAAAACTGGATCTTCAGATGATCGCCAGAAAACACTCGAAAAAATTGGTTGGATTCCTGTAATACCAAATTTTGAGGAAGAAATTGCACGGGTGGGATACCTCTCATTGATTCTTAAAGTCATTGATGAGTTTGGAGCTACACAATCGTTAGAGAATTTCATTGCTAATAACCCCCTCACAAAAGATGCTCATGGAGTCGCACAGTTCCTCAATCGAACACCACGTGGAAAAAACCTCAAAGTTCCAGTAGCTCGTGCAGTAGCGAATGAAGCTGAGCTCGTAGGTCGTATCCCTGATTGTTTTGACAAAGCTATTAGACAGGCAGTTGTATTATCAACAGGGGGTTAAATTACAATATGAGTTTAACTCCTAAACAAAAGAAGATAGTAAAAGCGACAACTGGACATTATGTGGTGTTAGCTGGTCCGGGCTGTGGAAAAACCCATATGATAACAGAAAAGATACTATATATTTTCGAAAAAGAAACTATCCCAGAGCCTTATGGTCTTTTGGCAGTGACTTTCACCGATGCTGCTGCACGTATAATGAGAGCTAGATTACGCGCTAAGGGCTTTAACCAATGGGATCGAGTTTGGGTAGGTACATTTCATTCTTTTGGTCGTTATATTTTAGGATGCTATGGTAGTGATATCGGTATTCGAGATGATTTTGAGATTATCGAACTTGATAAACGCAATTTGATATTAGAACAGATTATAATAAAGCATTCAATTCGTTTTCCTCCTTCTGAGATTGGATCAATATTTGATGGATTTAAGCGAAAAGGTATATATCCTGGGCAAGGTGATGATTATGTTCCATCTGATATACGTGAAATTTATAAAGAATATAATCAAATTCTTCGAGATGAGAATTTACTCGATTTTGGAGATCTAGTTGCCCTCGCAGTTCAATTGCTTCAGAAGTCGGGTTTGATTAAAAGATTATATACAACATTCTTTCGCTATGTAATGGTTGATGAATTCCAAGATACAGACAAGCAGCAACTTGAGATGATTAGGCTTCTTGCTGAGCCGTCAATTGGAAGTACAATCGTTGGGGATGATGATCAATCAATATTTGCGTTTAGAGGCGCCCTTCGAGAGAATGTGTATAAAATTAAAGAATTGCTCGGTTCGACTGAAATTGTACTTGGTCAGAATTTTAGATCCGATGGAGTGATCGTGGAAGCTGCCGCAAAAGTAATTGGTTTCGATCCAAAAAGGCGGGATAAAGATATAGTGCCTGTTTCAAAAGAACGGGGACATATATATCGGTATGAATTTAACGATCCAGATGATGAAGCAAAATATGTTGTTAAGTGGATCAATAAAATACTTAATAATATGGTTGATGATCCTGGAGATATAGCAATCATTGCTCGCACTCATTATCGAGCAGAGTGGGTAGAGCAAGAAATGGATAGGATTGGCATTCCGTGGTTTGACCGTTCCCGTCTTAATTTTCAGGATTCATGGGAAACCGCACTTGGACTTGCTATCTTAGAACTTTCACATAATCCCAGTTCAAGTCTATTTTTATATAGGGTGTTAGCGGCAGTTGAAGAAGGGGGGTTGGCATTTCGACTTGGGGACGAAGATGCTCTTGATGTAGCCTTAGAGATTCGAGATAAACTTAAAAACTCTGAAAATTTAGAACTGGATCCAAAAAAGGTACATAAAATTTTAGACGCTGCTGGCATGATAAAAATTATACAAAAAGCATCGTCAGGCATTAGTGATGCCCAACGGAGGACAATAAATTTAGAAAAGATGATGAAAGATATATCTTTGGAAGCTGAAAAACATAATATTGATCTTTTTCAGGTAATAGATCGATTTTTAGGTCACGGGGCAATTCAAATTATATCTAGTCATCAATCAAAAGGCGGTGAATTCGATATTGTATTTTTTATTGGTTTAGAAGATGATGTACTTCCCGATTATCGAGCTCACAACAGTAGCGATAAACTTGCTGAGGAGCGGCGAATCTTTTACGTTGGACTAACAAGGGCTCGCAATGCAGTATATTTGACAAGTGTAACTCATAGACCCAAGCCTAGTTGGGTAAAAAATTTCATTCCATCAAGATTTATAGGACATATTCCTGATGAATATTTCAGTGAGGTTACTTTATAGGTGTTAATACAAAAAACCAAGTGGTAAAGTAGATTCCAAAATATCGAAGAAATTTAGGCTGGTCAAGGGCTGTCTTGTTTAGGATTACAATAAGCACCTTTCGTCCACGACTCCCGCCAACTTCATTGGCTCGGTGATATCGAACTCACTTAACAGGCGGGTATACAGTTCGCTTCGTTGTACTCGCTCACCCAAATGCCACCGCTAATTTTATATGATGATATAGTGATTCATTTTGTAGGGTGCGGTGTCACTTCGCATACCCGTGAGCCGTTAAACGATTAAGCTTTGCTTCACCCAAATTTTTTCTTACGGAGATGTGTTCTTGAAAACGTATCAAAGAAAAGATTTAAAAGTGCCTGTCCTATTACTAAACCATTCAAAGGAGTTAAATATGTATTAGAGGGTGAAATAGAATGTCCGATGAATCTTTGAATAAAGCAATTCGCTCTTTAGCGTTCATAAAAGTGAACTGGGACCAAGAAAAAAAAGATTACATTCATAGTTTTATACCCTTTTTTGCCACTTTGGTTTGTAAGAAACATTATACTTCGATACCCTCTGATCCAAACAAAATGACCGATATAATTGATGATTTCAAAAACGAATTCGGGTTAATAATTTCATTCCATGCTTTAATATCAATTCTAAGGCAAATGGAAAAATTAGGCCTACTTCAAAAAAGCGAAATTGCATTAATTCCAACTGATAAAATACAACAATATGACTTTGGAGATAAAATAAAAATATTTGACAGAAAATACGAAAATATATTAAATTCTTTTCTTAGCTTCGTAGAAGATTATAAGGAAGAAATTTCTTTGGAAGATGCAGAAAAAATACTAATTGCATTTTTGAAAGAGTATGATTTGGAAATAATTTTTATTTCTTATGGGAAATCTTCGCTACCATCTGTAAATGTGGAAAAAACAGAAATGTTTCTTTTTAATAAATATGTAGAATATTTAGAAAGTAAAGAACCAGAGCTTTTTCAATATTTGGTTGATATTGCAGTTGGACATTCTTTATCCAATATCATAAACTATGGTGAAGAATTTAATAAAGTTTCAAAGTCATCCTTAAAAGACACTAATTTATATCTAGATACTCCGTTTATATTGCGTCTTATTGGTGCTGAAGGAGAATTTATAAAAAAAATTTATTCAAGTCTTGTAGGGGATTTAAACAAAGAGGAAGTAAATCTTTATTTATTTCCCCATACTAATAATGAGATTAATGATATTTTACAACACTGTATCTCTTTAATTGATAGCCAAAGATATGACCCATTAAAAGCATTTCCTGTGTTGAGATATTTTAAGGAATTGGGATATAAAGAATCTGACGTACAACTTTTTATCAACAAAGTTGGGAACACACTTGAAAAGCATCATATCAAAGTAAAGGAAGGTCCGGATCCGAATTTCAACATTGAATATCAAATAAACGAAGAGGAATTAACAAAAACTATCATTAAAACATATAAATATACAAAAAGACAAACATTGAAGAAAGAGATCCAGATTTATAATGATGTACAATCTATTTCTTTTATGCACAAACTCAGATGTGGGGGAAAACCTAACTCAATAAATATGGCAAATCATATCTTTATTACAACTAACTCTAGATTAGCATATGCTAGTAAAATGTTTGAACAGAAGATCTATGGAAATGGATTTTATATCCCTGTTACTGTAACAGATGTATTTCTAGGAACAATAATCTGGATTAGGAAACCTGAAAAAATGGTTGAAGAGAGTAAAAGAAGACTTCTCGCAAGAGTTTATGGGGCTCTAAATCCAACAGATGAACTTTTAAGACAATATATTAATGAAATTAATAAATTAAAGGAAAAAAATGATATTTCTGAAGATGACTACATCCTTTTAAGAGATTCTCAAGTTGCAAAGAAAATGCTGACGGAAGAAACTCTTGGTGATTCCGATAAATTTACTCCAATAACTCCAATTGAAATTTTGACGAAAATTAAAGAGGAATTAGAAAGAGATGCAGAACATGAGCTATTAAAGGAAAAAAAAGAACATGAAAGTACCATAAAAAAACTTGAAGCGGAAAAAATAAAAATCCAAGGAGAGGAAAAAAACAAATTGCTAGAGGAGAAAAAAAAGCATGAAAGAATAAAAGAAAAACTTGAAATGGAAAAAAATAAAATTCAGGAGGAGGAAAAAAACAAATTGCTAGAAGAGAAAAAAGAGCACGAAAAAATAAAAGAAAAACTCGTAAATATTGATAAAAAAGTAGAACGAATAGCTAAGTATATTGCTGGAATAACAATTGGTATATCTATTATTTTTATTATTGTATCTTATTTCATATTGAATGGTTATATCCAAATTATAACACTTGTTATATTAGTAATATTTATTATTTTCGGCATTTTAGGAATTACTATCAAACAAATTAAAAATAAATTTAAAGGTATAATAAAATCAATTATTGGATTTACATAAAATTATTTTAAAGAGACTATTATTTCTAACTATTGTGAATAAGTAAGAAAAAACCATAACAACAACAAAATTTACGACAGGTTTTCGAATTCTGTGTAAGCCTTCAGCTTTCTTACCCCGTTGCACTCTCGCTAACGCTCGGGGCACATGACAGGCGGACATACGGCTTCGCTCCTTGCAGTCGCTCCACCCAAATTCCCTATGATAACTCAACGATAAATTTCGGGAACTTCGTATGTCCGCCAACCGTTATCTGAAATTCACCTGGAGACCTTTTCGAAATACACCACCCCACGTTTTTGGACATTAAAATTATTAAGAAGGAAGACACTTAAAGCCAAAACACATATTGAAGCTAATAGGAAGTGATTAATATGAAAATTATAAGAATTCACATCCATAATTATCGAAATCTGTCTAATTTTAAAATGGAAAAGATTCCAGATCTTATAGTTTTAACTGGTATAAACGGATGCGGAAAGAGTTCAGTCTTAGAGGCAATAGGTAATTTTAAAAGTATTATTGCCCCCTATATAGAATATATACCTGAGCTAGATGAATTGACTGAACAAGAAAAGCAAAAAAGGGCTCAATTAATCACCCAGTTTAAACAAAACTTACCAAATAAGATGCGTAATATTGTCAAGAAAGGAGAAGATATGGCTACTATTGAAATAGAATTTGAGTTTTTCGAAAATGAAAAAGAAAAACTCAATTTACTTATTCCAGACTTGATAGAAAAATTAAACGAAAAATCAAAACTAAAAGGAAAGGTAGTAATTAAGAAAAATGGAGATGTCAGTATCGAAATGGTGGATCCTCATTTAAAAGAGATTCTTATATTATTAAATCCAGAAGAAGAAATGGGACATATGGAATATTTTCCACCTCATAGAAGAATGAGTCCACAGATTGTACAAAATGTTCAAATAAATAAAAATGATCAACAAAGAAAATCGGAGAAAGTATTTCAACCAGAAACAAAATTTTCCCAAATAAAAATGACGATCGCTGAAATGGCAATTCTTGATTCTAGATTTGATAAATCTGTATATATATCTGGATTAAAAAATATTTTTCAAGATTTTTTTATTGATAAAGAATTTGAAGGTGTAATCTACAATAATAAGACTGGAATTTGGGAATTCCCTGTTAAAACTATAAATGATATTGTAGATATTGATGATCTTAGTGACGGTGAAAAAGAAATAATTATGACCTATGCGAATATCCATAAAAATAAATTCAATAATTCTATAATCCTAATTGATGAACCGGAATTACACTTAAATGCTTCATTAGAAAGAAAAATAATTGACCATCTGAAAAAAATTGTTGAGTTGAACAATCAAATTTGGATTGCTACTCATTCTCCTGAGGTAATTAATTCTGTTGATTATGACTTTCTTTTTAACCTAAATCCTAGAGTTGAGAACCATGCAATTAGCATCTCCAATGAGAGAGATTTTTATCAACTTCTAGAAGATCTTGGAGTGACGAAATCTCAAATGGTTCGTGAAGGAATGAAGTTTGTCTTTGTAGAAGGACCTACAGATGAAACATTTTTGAGGTTATTTGCAAAAAAAATAGACAAAAATAACAATTTTGATAGTAATGCAATTGAATTTGTTTCATTAAGAGGATATGATAGATATCATCTTGTAAGAAGTGAAATTTTAGAGAAAATCAACCGTTCACCAATATCATTTTTTTTAATATTAGACAAGCATCAATGGACTGATGAAGAGATATCGAAATTAGAAGTAGATATTGGTCATACTAATTATTACATTTTAGAGAAATACGAAATAGAAAATTATCTAATAGACAAAAAAGCTATAATCAAAATAATTGAAAACAAAATTGAAGAGAATAAAACCGAAAAGACAAAAGCCCAACCATATACAAACGATGAGCTTAGTACTATTTTGTCAGAGATTGTTGATAAATATAAAAAATCAGTTTTTATCAAAAGAATAACTCATAAATTAACATCAGAGGTTCGCCTTACAAGGAATGAAGTTGAAAAAATTATTTCCTTATTAGAAAATATTAATAAAGATACTATAATTGAGAAAGTGTATTATAATGTTTCACAAAAAGTAGAATCATGTATTAGTACTGATATGATAAAATCTAAAGTAGAAAAAGAGTATGAGAGAATTGAGAAGGAATGGGAAGAAAAGCCTATTGATATATGTCCTGGGAAGGACGTATTGCGTGATTTGAGGGATAGAATTTTTCAGGATTATAATATTCAAATTAGTAATTCGGATATTGTAAATTATATGGATGAAGCTAAAATACCATTGAAAGAAGTTATCAAAAGTATATTAAATATTATGAGAGTAAATAAACCAAATATAGTTAAAGAATGATAAAAAAAATTACTGGCATTTACATTACTCATAATGGGTTGCGTTGCGAATAAGTTGGTACTCGTAATCGTATGTATTAATATAGAAAATCCTTTGAAATTAATCGCTATTACTTAAACGCTTCAATCAGAGTGTATTGCATATCCTTTGGTAATTTAGGCATTAGATGTGAGTACTTCTCAATTATACGAGCAATATATGTCCAATCTTGGACTTTCTCAGAATATTTATGTTTTGGATTTTCCCATGCCCATACTTTACCTTGTAACACATCTTCTATTGAAGCAACCATTAAATCGTACCCTACAACATGCCCTAATTGTGTACCATTTAAAAATGCTTGATATCTTTTATCCGTTTTGATATCTATGATTAATGCTGATAATGGAGTTGTCACATTAATGCTTTTTATTAATTCCTTGACTCTGAACCTCTTTTTCAGTACCGTAACCAATTTTTCTATTTTATTTGCCACAATAACAATTTCTATATCTCTTGAAACATATGGATCTGTATAATTGTTTACTGCCAATCCACCAATTACACAATAATTTATGTTTAACTCATTTATGATATCAATAAACTCCTGTAAGAAATCTATTTTTGAATCTGTTACAGCATTGAAGAATGTCTTAGCGTCCATAAACTACTCATCCATACATCTAAATGGTTTTATTACATAATTTCACTTTATTAAATAAGCTATTACCACAACCACGATTATACAAAATGCAAAATAAAGAATAAGCCATAGGTACTTTTTTGTCATTTTTTGCATTAAATTATGATTGTTTTTTAGATATTTAATACATTCAATATCGTAATCCTTAAAATTGGGGTATTTTCACTCTATTTTCAATTCCTCAAGCAGTTCCGATAAATGTTTCATTCTTTCCTTGAATTCCTCATTCTGAGATAACTTATTTTTTTCCTCATCAAGTAATGCAAATTGCATTCCAGTCACTTTACCAAGGTTTTTCATCCCTTCATCTAAATATATCAATATTTTATCTTCGATCACTTCGTATGATTCCGGCATTTAAACACCTGTAATCTTCTTTTTAGGGGTATATTGTTATTTAATTTTCAATTTATCGGTTATTGCCTTAACGAATTCACTATATTCACCCATCGTATAACCCCTGCACGACAACCGAACAGAACCCCCTGTTTCTAGGTTCTGTTATTAAGTGGAATTCTAATTTAAAAACATAGTATTTAAGCTTAACTCAACTGGTTTTTTGAAAAACTCAAAAATAGATTAGAAATAATTTCTAATTTATTTATGAAACCCGATTCTCATATTATGATCGGCAAGAAGCTTTCGCATTGCTGTTACTATCTCATCTGAGTAGTTAAATAATGCCCCCTCTATTTGTTTTCCCCTTTCATCAAGCAACACAACTTGCCCCTTCATTGCATTTAATGAGGTATATGCTCCTTTGTAAACATATACTCTAAATCCAAAAGTAGCCAATTCTTTTTTCGGAATATTATCACCTTCTATAATTGAGTATTTTGTAAGAGTGTAGGGCAGGTCACCCGTTTAAGGGAACTCCATACTCCACCCACCCATTACACTCTTAAAATCCGAACAATTCTCAAATATTAAAATTTTGTCTCTAGTTATTAACTACAACTCTTCGTCAACCACCATGTAACCCTTTTCCTATCAACCGATAAAGTAACACAACCCTATTCTTTCCATTCGAGGGCATCTAATAATTCTTTCTGTGCTATTTCTTCAAGAATATTTGCATCATCTAATAGTAAGTAAGATTTACTATACATATCTGAAATAGTTTTTTGAACATTCTTACTTAACTTTGGAATTGGTATCCTTTTAAGTTCTTTAATATCTAATTCAGGTACGTCTTTTCCAAATCGAATGCTAGTAATTAGTGGATACCCAAATTTTTTACTGTTTAAAAAAGCTGCAACAAAATCACCATAGAATTCTGAATGATTTACTTTTACTCGTATAGCATGTTGCGTAATTGGATTTTCTATCATTTTCTGCCTTGTTTTTACACAGCAACCAAGAATTCCACCATAAGTACCAGAGCAAGGAATTAATAGCGTATCTTTTTCGACTTTACATTGAGTAATGTTTTTTAAGTTGTGTGTTGATGATATATATTTGCTCGCTTCTAATTTTACTCTCATTATATCAGTAGATGAAAAAAAAGGTGTGCCATTTTCTCGGTTTGTATAATATCTTTTAAAACGAGCAACACCCCAAACATCAGCTATTTTTCCAAGTAGATTATGTGGAACTTTTTCAATATCTTTTCGGAGTTGGAATATAGATGGTGTATAACTATGTGGGTCAATCCTTAATAAGGCGTTGCTACTTGTTATGAACGATTTACTATCATTTTTTTCTGATATTGGTTTTATTCCTATTCTATTAAGTTCATTTATAAGAAAAGCATCGGCGTTTAATAATATCTTTCTTGATTCATCATATTTTGTTATTGCATCTAATGTAAGTTTGTTGATTTTTTTAATTTTTTCATTGGAAACTTTTGGAATAATAATATTTTTTATTTGATCTTCTGTTATTTCTTTAACTACTTTTCCATGAGATTCTTTTAACAATTGAATCTGACCTATAGGTGAACTTAAAACAGTGTGAAGATATCCTCTAAAATTCTTTGATGCGTATACACGAATGCAATGCTCACTAGCGGAAAATCCCGAATAGGAATCACCACATATAAGTGAAACACCAACAGTACCTGACCTTGAAATAATCAATACACCAGGTTCAAGCATTAATTCATCGATTTCTTTTGTATGTTTTTTAGATAACATTTGTTTTTTTGGAAGGTTAATCATTAAAATTGTAGAACTACCTAGGAATGGCACACCGAATTTTATATCAGTTACATAGTTTCGTGAAAACCTATTTGGTATAATTATATCAGTTATTTCATCTAAATCGCCGATTGATGTTGAATTAAATTTTGCTTTTTTTAAATGAGAAATTACTTTATGTGCATCTTCATTATAATGATTGGGGTCAAGTCTATATTCACTAACACTTACTTCAATATTAGAAATAATAACTGGTTTGTTTAATGATAAACTATTCGAGGACATAAAATATACCCTCATCTTTATTAAAAAAAACCTTCCCTTCCTTAACATTCTGACGAAAATTGAGATATTCTTCAACAATAGTAGGCAAATCGTTTGCAATAACCCTTTCTTTAGTTGTTCCCGTTATGCTATCTGTTTTTTTATCTAGTATAGAGATGTTTTGAATAATATCACTACCATCATCAGATCGTCTAAAGATTGTTTTTCCTCTTCTGTTATAACCAACAACATCAGCAATTCCCATAAAAATCGGATAGGGTATTGGTTCTTGTCCATCCAACAACATCGCTGAATCATTCAATTTTCTTCGTTTAACAACAAGAATTGCTGTTAAAGTTCCAGTTCCTTCTCGCCCACTTATTAAAAAAGTTTCAACTGGTAGTTCAATAACCGCAAGAATTTCTGTGTGATTTAATAACCATTCTCTTACATAAGATAAACTTGGATTATTTAAAATAGATTGAGGAACAATAATTGCTGCTTGACCTATTCCAGGCTTTAATAATTGAACACATCTTTCGATAAATAAAATTTCAACAATTTGAGAATTTCTTTCCCTTCCCAAATCAAATTGATCCAATACATGACGCTCAGTTCTTGTTATATCGTTTCCAAAAGGTGGGTTTGTACAAAGAGTGGTTATTTCTCCAAAATGAAATATGTGCTTTCCAATTTGTTTTGAACTCAAATTTATCTTTTCTCGAAGTTTCTTCCAATTTTCACAAGTCCAGTTTTGTGGTGGCTCTAGGATATCCTGGTCAAATATTAATCCAGATCCATCATGATTCATAAGCATATTCATTCTTGCTGCGTTTGCCAAATTTCTATTGACATCATTAGAGATTATTTGATTTTGAGCAAAATCATTTTGTTCTTTTTGAATTGTCTCCTTAAAATTTCCTTTCCTTTTCTTAAATTTATTTTCTATACCTTTTCGACCCTCCATTAACATCAAAACACTAAATCCTCCAGAACCACAGGCTGGATCGATGCAAATATCATTAGGTTTAATTTGCAGCATCTTAGTTGCAGCTTCAATTACGCAACGTGGTGTGAAAAACTCTCCCTTATCCCCCCGTAAATTTGCACCCACTATTTCTTCATAAGCTGCCCCCTTTACAGTCGGGCTTGTTGATAAAAGAGAATAATCTTGTAGTTCAGAAACAATTCTTGAGAGGATTGCAGGTCTAATGTTAATTTTATCTCCCTGGAATCCCATCTTTCCATACTTTGGGACAACTAATTTCTTATATAGATTATTAATCCTATTTAACACTCTTGTTTGTCCATCTTGTGTTTCAGTTTCCGATGGAATGGAATAAAAATCAGCATATTCTTTATCAATTTTTTCATCCTCAATTTTAGTTTGAATTACTTTTAAAAACTCCCAAAATGCAGTCATTTTATCGTCGCCAGAAACTGAGATTATGTTATGGCATTTTTTAAACCTCCATTTTAAACTTTCAGTAGTTGCTGGCACTAAACTTTCAATTTTCGGCGCTTTGTCTAGATGGCGAGCATCACCATGTCTTGGAATATCATAATCTACTCTTTTTACTTTGTTTGGTGCGATTTTATGAATAACTTGCCTTTCAAATCCAGCTCCATTTGTCCATAATCCAAATAAGCATTTTGGGGATGCAGAAATATATGATATTAATTGAGCGACTCCATTTTGTTTATCAGTCATTTTTACCTTTGGCTTTTTACATTCAATTATCATATATATAGATTCTTGATTGTGTTCACTATTATCTGGGAAGATTGAAATATCAACTCGTTTAGGCGCTGATCCTATTTTTATTGAAAATTCCGTTGCAATGTTTTTTAGGTGGTAGCCATATTCATTTACTAATGTCTTTATCATTTCTTGTCTTACATATTCCTCATCAGTTGCTTTCCTCTGTTTCTGAGCAACAGGGTCATAAATATAGCCAGATTTTAATGCAATAGATTCCTCTTTTTTCTTAGTCAAATAGAATCACCTTTAATTATTTCTATCAATTCCATTCATTTTTTCAAAAATAAAGAATTGGGGGACTCGGCATTAAGACAAAACTATTTGGCGATAGTATGTCAGTTAAAGCCTTATCTCCCATGCATTTAATCCTCCTTATTACGTATAACTACGATTGCTGGAAATCCTCTGACATCATCATCTTTTTTTCGAGAGTTCGATACGAAAATGTTCCCATACTTATTAATAGTTTTGTCTAAAATATCACCCACACCATCACCGAAATCAAGATCATCATTACCTAAAGACGAATGCAGCACGAGATATTTCTGCGGCGGTAGAACCATGTAGGGCAGTTCCGCAGTCCTAAAAACAAAGTCCACATCACCATCCTGGTCGGTCAATTCCCAGTATGTAATATTAATGGCCCGAGAATCGTTATTGAACACTTCGAGCCATTCGTTTTCGGTATCGCTCCCCGCGGGATCGTACATGACCTCATTGATAACGATCTTTGGTATCGGCCCGTTCGAGCGCCCCGGCGTGGGTTCGTTGAATTCTGTCCGGTTCGAGGCGCCATCGGGTAATCTGCCCATGGATATGTCATCGTAGCAAGATGTATAGACATAATTATCGATCTCGATATCGGTTGCATTCAACAGCCTGATCGTATCACCATTATTGTTCAAAGACAAAGAATGATTCGAGCCAAAGGCGACATAATGTCCGCCCGTTGGGATGGTCAACCCTGGTGGAAAGCCGTACCTTTTTTGTGAAGAATCCGAGATATTCCAGCCGCCGATGTTCACGGGAACTGATCCAAAATTGAATAGTTCCACCCATTCGTCGCCTGCAGAATGAAATGCCATGTCACCGTCCCAATCAGATGCTGGGTCGGGCATGAACTCGTTGATCACCATGGTCCCCCCGATATTTTCTGGTATTGGTTTTGCATCATTGGTTTCCAGCATAAATCCAGTTGGCCCAATGGTTCGAGGCCGATCCGGGTCATGACCATCCAGGTTAAGATTGGCTTGACCGTTGATATCGGAAATATTGTTCAACAGTAAAAATACAATTACTATCATCCCAAAAATAATATTCAATTTCATATTGATATCAATAGTTAAAACTAATTTAGAATATAAATAAATTTGCTTTACGAATAAAAATGCTGAAGATTATTTTCAATAAGGTTTATTTCTATAATATTTTTTATCCCATTTAACGCTACCAGTCGATTAGGTCTTTAAAAAGAGAAATTAATGAAAGAAAATTATTATAATCCATTAATAATAAGCTCATAATATTCTGTTCCAAACATCAGCAGGAAAAACTAGTTTGAAACATTCTTATTTCGGATTTGGGGTTAGATTAATAAAAATTCGGGTTCGGATTTATTTTCACTGTTATAGGATTTCGATTTCATGATACTTATATAGGCTCGGGCTCTGATATGTTATTATTGAAATAGGCTCGGGGTTAATATCGTCCGAGCCTAAACCAACGAAATATAAGTAGAGCCTGACAAGCGGAACGTATGCAGAGCCTAACGAAGTGGAGCCCGAGCCCGAATATAATGGAGATTAATCGGTGATTAGTTGTGAATTGTTAATAGATTACTTTCAAACTCTAAATACTAAACAAATATTAATTCCTAAATTTGAAAAATCAATATTTTTTTTTGCTTGTTTAGAGATTATAGATTCGAATTTCATACTTCAGATTTATCTCTTTAAAAAAAAATGTGTCAATCATTATTCTTTTTGCGAAACATTTTTTTATTTAATATCGTCGAGTTCTTCTTGGCGGTTTTCTTCTTGTGTGTCGATCTCTTTCTCTACCTTTTTCTTTTGTGTGTGGGTGTGTGCGAGAGCGAGAGGGTTTTTTGAAAAAGTTCGAGTTTTCTCTCTCGGATCGCCGGTGTTTCCTATCCGGTGTCAGCTCTGGCACGAGCTCACGCAGACGTTCGCCGTAATTATCGTCGGAACGTGATCCTGATCCAAGACCAGTAATTATTCTATTGTTATTGTTATTGATTTGTGTTATATTTTGCCGGTCATCATCGGTTCCATCCCATTGGTTTTCACCAGCCTCTTCACTACCTCCAAGTTTGAGTGCGTGTTTTTTTTCATCAATATCCAAACCCAACCCGAGCTCTTTGCGTGCTCTATTTAGTTTTTTTGTGTTGTTCCTGCGTATAAAATAAACAACGATGATCAAAATAAGTAATATCCAGAACAAGATTATTGGTATGATGATCTTGCTCAGGAAGAACCAGATGGTCAGGTCGATGTCAAGGTTTACAGTGATCATATTAACTTCATCGTCTACAGTATCAGTGTCACCAAATAAGGTCACACGCAATTCGTATCTACCCTCTGAATTTTGTTTCACCACTGGCCCGTAATAATTCGTGACATTGTCATTATCTTTATTATTATCATTATTATCGACCCACGGCTTGCCGAGAATGTCTACATATTTGGGCAATACAAATATGTAGGTCACATTCCAATGGTTTACCCCGGATAGTGGCAATTGGATCTGTTTTGTGACAAAACCACCCATCTTGACCAACTTATTTTCGGTGATGTGCGTCTTTCCACTTGCGGAGATCTTGAAAACAATAGGTTGACTATCGTCCATATCTGTTATATCACCATCGAACTCAAGCATTTCCTGATCAAAATCAACATTCATTTTCAGGTCTTTATCCAGCATATTGGTGATGTTCTCTTTGATCACAGAATAGATCTCATCTTCGATCTCTTCGAAATCGAGCAAGTCCTCCGAGTAGATCAACCGTAATGCATCGGAATTGTAATAATCCATGGTGATCTTCTTCGGTAATGCCTTCGCAAACCTGCTGTCCGGGTCCATTTTGATATGATATAGTAAACCTTCGGAATCGATCTTAATTTTACCGTAATACTCGGTGAAACTGATGATCTCAACCTCGTACAGGTCGATCTTGACTTCAATATCGGCTTTACTGGAATAGTAGATCGTGGGGTCTTTTGAAACGATGATCAGGTTATCGGCCTCTTTATGTCCGAGTAAATATGAATATCTATCGTTTGCACCGGATTTGACATGTGATGCACCTTCTATTAATATTCCAGGCGGCAGGGTCAGGTCATATGTGTAATCATATTTGGTTTTGATAGCCAGATCCAGTTCTCCTTTTGCACCGGCCTTTAACAGGCCGTTGATCAACACCGGCGAGGCGTTTCCAAACAGTTTTTCTTTCACTATTTCATAGGTGAATAGATGGCCGTTGATGGGTCGTTGGGCACCCATCCGAACCATGGAGCCGGTGTCATCCAGGTAATATAACGGATCCGGACCGGTGATCGAAGGCAGGCTCCAATTTATGCCAAATGTTATCGGTGATGTGATGTTCAATGAGCTTATCAGTTCGTTTTTGATCTTTTCCAGCTCGGGCTCGAGTTCCAGTTCAAGTTGTGATAGGTTGATGATCCCGTTTTCGTAGAATAACCTGAGCCCATCAGAAGAGATCTTTTCTATATCGTTTATTTTGGAGGGTAACATATTTGCCAATTCTACGATTCTTAGTGCATTAATAGTAATTTCCGACTGGTTGAACGAGACCTGATCAAAGTCCGATATATTCAAATTGAGATCTATCAAGACCTTTTCTTCCTTTTGCTCGTTCGGGTTATCTGCTTTTATAAGTAAACTGGTGCCGTTGGTGGTGTTACCTATTCCCTGGGAATTATCGATTTTGAATTTTACATGCATTATATCCTTTTTTTGGTTCTCATCATCATCCGGGTCCAGCGACCAAATAGCTAATTGATCGGGTGAAGTTCCACCAGGGGTGTCTAATGTTCTTGTCTTGAAATTATATGTATTGGTATGCCCGCCATTAGCATACCGCATTAAGTCCAGTTGGACAGAAGCCCCCATTTTTAGTGAACCCTCGATCAGATCTGACAGTTCATTGATAGTATAATTTGCCAGTTCAACGTCGGAGAAAAATGATCTCTCGGTGATCTCCAGGTATGAGCAGTATTGAGTTATCTCAACCGGTGGATCGTATAAATTCTCATCTACCGGGTAGTAAAGTGTATTTCGTTCCAACTTTGGAGCATCGACGATATATATCGATTCCGAAAAGGTTTTGGATAATAGTCTATCGAACAGCTTGTTGATCTTCTGGTTCAACGATTCTTCGATCAAGGTATTTGACGATGTCTGGTTCGTTTCAAGTTTATACTGCATGCGTATTCCGTCGGCCGTCATCTGCTGGCCGTACTCCGGCAGAAATATCTCGTGAACCTTGAAATTAGCCAGTACTGTGAATCTAACGGGGTCCTCAAATGTGAACTCCAATGAAGTTTCGATCCATTCACTTGCATAAGTCTGGTCGAACCCCTCCTGGCGTGATCGTGTCTGTGATTGTGTGCGCGTGCTGGTACCATATTGGCCGGTGCTGTCATCATTAGATTGTGAAATACTTTCCGGGTCAGAAGTAGAAGTAGAAGTAGAAGTTGAAGCAGAAGTTGAAGTTGAAGCAGATGCTTGTACAAGTGGAATGGTGGTAAGGGTCGAACCGATCATGAAAAATAAAACTAGAAAAACATAGAATTTACCCATGTTTGGATGAACTTTTTTATGCACCGACCCTGAAAAGATCATTGACATGTTGCTCGAAATATGTAACACTCTCATTTGTTGATAAGTTTTTTGGTTAAAAAAGAAAAGAAAAACACATAAAAATCAATATCGTTCTGATAGCCAATACTGTTATTTTGATGGTTTACGATACTTATCAAGCGTAACATTAAAGTATTAGTACCATGATACTTAGTAGTATGATACTACAATTCGTAGACCGGAAAGACGAAATCAACGCACTTGAGAACGCATTTAATAGCAATCGAGCAGAATTTTATATTATTTATGGCAGAAGAAGGGTCGGAAAATCAGAACTCATATTACAGTTCATCAAGTCTAAACCTCATTTCTATTTCCTAGCAAAAGAGCAAAACATGGAACTAGAATTCAACAGATTCAAACAAAAATTTTCGAAACATTTTAATATCTACCTGGAGTCGACAGATTGGGAAGGACTATTTTCGGAGATCATAAAAAAGATGCGAAAAAAAATAGTGATAGTGATAGATGAATTCTCTTATTGGGTTTCAAAAGACAAATCGATAGTGTCCGAATTTCAATATATATGGGATGAAGTGCTCAAAAAGAAAAAAATATTTTTGATTTTATCCGGTTCATATGTGAGCATGATGGAAACCGATATATTAGGTTATAAAAGCCCTCTTTACGGGCGTAGAACCGGCCAACTGTTAGTGGAACCGTTAAACATTACATGTTTGAAAGATTTCTTTCCCGACTATTCAATGGAGGATTTGATAAAAGTCTTTGGTTGTTTGGATACCGTGCCGTATTACCTTTTACATTTCGATTCCGATCAAGATTTTTGGAAGAACCTCCGGATGGTTTTCCTGAATAAGATAAGCCCTTTATACCGGGATGCGGAGATACTTCTTAGTTATGAATTGAGAGAACCAAATATTTATTTTAATATAATGCGTGCTATACTTGAAGGCTCGACCAAGCTTGGTGAGATAGCGAACAGTGCAAAGGTTGACATTACCAATATGCCAAAATACCTGAACAGACTTGTAAAGTTGAAGATAGTTCAAAAAGTATGGCCAATCACTTCACTAAAAGAAAAAAAGTGTTTGTACGAGCTTACTGATAATTATTTCAGGTTCTGGCTCACCTATGTTTTTCCATATCAAGAGGAGATCGAAGATTCACCAGAGCAACATTTGGATTTCATAAAACAGACCTATTCAAGATACCTGGGAGGAACATTTGAGAGGTTTTGCATGAAATCATTAAGAAAGGTCTATCCTGGCAAATTCAATAAGATCGGCAGATGGTGGTATAAGGATAAAGAAATAGATATAGTGGCTATAAACGACAAGACAAAAGAAATTCTTTTCTGCGAATGTAAATGGCAGGATAGCGTGAATGCAAACAAAATTCTCAGCGATTTAAAAGGCAAAGTAGAAGATGTAAAATGGCACATACAGGATAGAAAAGAAAAATACGCCGTATTCGCTAAGTCTTTTAAGGCAAAGATCGAAGAGGATAATTTTGAACAGTACGATTTGGATAGTCTATTAAAGGGGCTTTATGGTGTAACAACTTAATAGAAAAGCAAATATTCTATTAGGTTCTAATTTATAACGTTCTGTATTGGATGTTATTGTGCTTGCTCCCAGGCCTTCTTATAGTGCTTGATCGCTTTGTCGTAGTGCGGGTCTGGTGTGCCGTCCTTCTTAGTATTGTCATTCACCCGTAATAAAAATACTCGCCCATCTTTTTCTGTTCACGATCCAGCCTCGACTCCGGTTTATTGATCCGCGGCCGGTGTGTGTCGGGGTCGCGGCGGAACGTGATGTCCACATTTTTGAGGAACATATTCATCCCCGCTCGCAGGTCGAACGGACCCTCTGCTGTGCCATACACGGACGGCTCGCCCGCGAATACCATGATGCTGTCGCTCACCAGGTCGATAAAATAAACATCATGGTCAACGATCATTGCCGATGTCCCCGCCTTTTCCATAACTCTGCGTATGGTCTTCGCCGTCTCCATGCGCTGGTTCGAGTCGAGATATGCCGACGGTTCGTCAATCAGGTAAATATCCGCATCCTTTGCCAGTGCAAGTGCGATTGCCACACGCTGCAGCTCGCCGCCGGACAATGTATCCACCAACTTATTCTGCAGATGCTCGATATTTAACGGGTGTTTGATCTCATTCTCGAAGAACTTGCTCTGATAATCCTCGCCCAGTTTTGTATAAAATAGCTCCTGGACCGTGCCGTTAAAGTCCAGTTTGATATACTGGGGTTTATAGCTCATGCGTGCTTTGATATCGATCGCACCGTTGGTAGGTTCGAGCTCACCTGCCAGCATCTGGACGAATGTGGTCTTCCCCGTTGAATTCGGCCCCACCACACCGACAACTTCACCTTCGTGTATGATCCCTGCTTTACTCTCCAGCCGGAATGCCGGAAATTTTTTAATGAGCATGGGGAACTGCAATAAGATCTCGGTTTTCCAGTCACTTCTCGGTGGGCGTGACGAGAAGGTGATCGGTCGATCTCGAAAACGCACATTCTCGTCGCGCAGGTAACCATTAAGATAAGTATTGATGGCATTCCGAACCTTGCTGGGATGTGCCATGATACCGTATGCGGCCTCGGAACCAAACATGATAGTAACGTTATCCGCCAGAAAATCCAATACGGCCAGGTCGTGCTCGACAACTACCACCAATTTTCGCTCTGCTAATTTTTTTATAATTCTTGCAACCTTGAGACGTTGGTATATGTCCAAGTACGACGACGGCTCGTCAAAGAAATAAATGTCAGCTTCTTTGACCATTGTTGCGGCGATCGCGAGCCTTTGCAGTTCGCCGCCCGAGAGTTCTGTGAGCTTTTGTTCCAGGGTGTGTTTGAGTTCGAGCTCTGTTATGATCTCCTCGAGTTTATCGCTCTCGCTTAACTTGGCCAGCAGTTCGTAGACCTTCCCGGTATAATGTTTGGGCAGCTGGTCCACATACTGCGGTTTCAGTGCAGATCTGATCTCGCCTTTGACCAACTTGGTAAAATACTTGGACAGCTCGGTCCCCGCAAATTTGTCCAGGATAGGCTCCCAGCCAGGCACTTTATCCAGATCTCCAATGTTCGGCACCAACTCACCCGATAGTATATTGATCGCCGTGGTCTTCCCGATCCCGTTCGGGCCCAACAGACCTGTGACCAGGCCGGGTTTTGGCGTTGGCAGCCGGAATAACCGAAACCCGTTCTTGCCGAACTGGTGTATCAGGTCATTCTCCATACCTTCAGGTAGGCCAATGATGCGTATGGCATCGAACGGGCATTTATGTATACATATACCGCAGCCTACACAGAGCTCCTCGGAGATCTTGGGTTTACCACGCTTGCCCATGACGATGGTCTCGTCACCTGAACGTACTCGCGGACAGTACTTGATGCATTCCTGAGAACATTTCTTGGACTGGCAGCGATCCTTTATTAATACTGCAATTCGCATTGCTGACGCAAAACAGATTATATAAAATAAATCTTTGGGTTGAAAGAGAGAATTCCACCAGTCTATTAACTGATGGTCGTGAAATTCTCTCTTAATTGACACATATATAAGAAACCAAGGCAACAAGGCACCTAAATCAATAAAAGGGCAACAAACCCTAGAGCACTTTGCCAGCTAACCCCATCATGGCGTGCGGGCACGCAGGTTGACAAAATAGTGTCTCCCCCCACCTGCCAACTATTGCAAGCGATCATTACTTGGAGTGGTCCCCCCTCCACCAGTGATTTACATTAGTAATCCATTGGAACGGTCGATAAATAAGCATTAATTAGTCCATTAATTAGCCTGTGCCATATAACATAACTTTTCTCTGCCATCTATCTCAGTATATATGATCCCCGCATTCTGCAGAACGGTTAAATGATAAGTTATGAGCTTTCTATCCATACCAAGCTGTGTGGCGATTGTGCTTCCGGAAATGCCAGGGTGCGTTTTGATCCAATTTAAAATGTTATCTTGGATCTGGCTTAGAATAAGCTTAACATTGATATTTGCATCTATAGGATAAAATCGACGGTACTGGCCGTCCTGGCGCGATTTAATGAATTTTTCACCTTCGAGTTTATTTATGTGGTGTGATATGACACCTACCTCTAATTCCAGCGCCCTTTGTATTGACCTGAAATGATCGCCAGGGTGCTCTTTTACATAATTTACGATCAATTCGCGCCGCTTATGCTCGAGTAACCGATGGCGCTTGAGCGTTGAATAACCGAATAATGAGATCAGTATTATAATTACAATAACTAACATTATTCCCAGCCATAAAAATTGATTCACTTCAGAAACATCTTTTTCATCTTCTTCACCAACAACATCAACCAATAAAGTGTCTTCATCCTTCACCACAGTTGATTCCAGAGCAACAGCTTTGATGGTTACATTATACTTTTTGACCTCGGCGTTGGTAAGGGCTATTATGGTTATAGTTAATTTCTCACTGGCGCCAACTTCCAATGTCAGTGTTTTGATGTTTAGTTGAAGCTGGATATTGTCTGTAATTTCAGTATCAGAATCGATAAATATTTCTATTGTTGTTTGTTGATTGCCCAAGTTCTCCAGTGTGAACCCCACATCATGTTTAGTGCCAGGCCGTATAGTTACTGTATTTGTATCCAATTCTGATGTAAAATTGAAGACTTTACCTTGCACTCCGAACACAAAACTCACAACACCGGAACTGCAAATACCCGTGATCTTCGAGCCGTCGTCAAGTTCAACATGGGGGGTGACATGCCAGTAATAGGTCAGATCTTCTTCAAAAACGATCATTGGACTATAAAATGTCTGTTTATAATTACTTTGGATGATCTTCATTTCAGTTAAATTGCCGGTAGAATTGTCTAATCGTATATCGTAAGAGATCTTGGAGTTATCAAAATCATCCTTGAAAAATACAATCCACCTCAAGATCACTTCGGCAGTATATAATGTCGTATTTACAGGCTCGATCAGTACGGTTTTCGGCACATCGATATCTTCTTCAATTGCAAATGTCCATATCTTTGACTCGGTACCGCGTAAACCGTCCGACCACGGCACTACCTTCCAATAGTACCTATCTTTTTTGAGTCCGGAGATGATATATGATCTTTCGTCGCCTTTGATATTTTCTATTAATATCCCATTTTCAAGATCGAATTCCGGCGAATTGCCCCAGAACAATTCACATGATACTTTTGCAGGTTGGGTGTAATTGATCTTCCAGCCGAGCTTCAAAGAATTTACAGGTAACAGTATGGAATTGTTTGCCGGACGAGGTTCGGTAATTTTCGGGACATTTTCGGTTATATGGAATATCCAGATATCCGAGTCTATGGCCCGCACCTTGTCGGTAAACGGAACCACCCGCCAAAAATAAAAGCGTTCAAAAGGTAATTTATCAACTTCATATGATCTTTCGGTGATCCCTTCACCATCGGGCATGGGTTCCAGGATCGGGTCAACCATCTCATCGAGGCTGGTAGTAAAATATACATCATATTTCACAGGATCGGTTCCGGTATATATGACATCCCATCGTAATGTCACGGAAGCCGTATGTAGGCTCTGGTTCATTTGCGGTGAGATAAGTTTAATTTTTGGTTGTTTGATATTTATATTGACATCGAATGAGAAAACACCGGATTTGCACTCGCCCATATGTAATCCATCATTGGGTATCACCGTCCAATAATATCTTGTTAGATCCTTCAGATCAGTATCCAGTTGATGTACAACTGTTTCCTCTGTATTGTTATAATAACTCGCATTCAGTGTACTTTTATCGCGATTTCCTACCAGATCCTTATTGGTAGATAAATAGAGATCGTAATTAATTTCCATATCAAGAAAGTCTTCTCTAACCTGGGTCCATTTAAATGTTGGTCTCAGAGTAAATTCTATACCCTTATTTCTTGGGCTCTCGAGTTTTGTCTCCGGGTGGTCGAGGTCGTCGCCCTCGATGATAAACTCGAACTCACGCATGGTCTCTGCCGGTGGTGTGCCATCATCACGAACGGTAATTTCTACCACGGTACTACCTGTATAATGATATGTTGGTCTAAAAGATATTTCCCCGGTATCGGGGTTGATCTCAAACATGTCTGTATTATCTTCATAGGTGATGGAATCACCAGGATCGAGGGGATCGTAGGCGGTCACCGTGCACTCGAATATATTACCTTCCACACCCGTGATCGAGGCCCCGCCATCTCCGGGTATGAGCTGTGGGTCAAATATCCACTTGTCTGTACCGTTCAAAATAGGCGCGTCGTTAACAGGGTTGATCATTATGGTCATATCCCTAATCGTATAATTCTCCGAGGCATTATCTGTTGCCCGAACATAGAAATGTTCCACACCAAATTTGTCAGGTTTGGGTATGATCCTAACGGATTGATTGGCAAGAAGCTTGATCGTAGCATTCGGTAACGAGATCTCCCCTCCTTCGATTTTCCAATCGTCGCCTGAGATCTTACCAAACGAGATATCGATCATGTTTCCGGGATTTAACTCGTAAAAAGCTTGTTGAATGTCGATAAAATAAGGTGGACCATCCTCATCCATTACAAATTTATCAGGAAAACTTTTGTTCCATTTTGGAGGAACATTGCCTTCGAAGGTCAAAGAATATTGCCCGGGATTCGTCGGAATGTTCACACCCTCATTCTTTACTGCCACTCGGAGATAGTATGTCCGGTTGCTCGGACTGTAATATATGATCTGCTCGTTTGCAGTTTTGGTTGTACTCTCTGCAACCCAGGAAGCTGCATCCTTGGCTGCGAACAGATAAAGGTCAAAGTCATGCTGACTGGCGCTGGCGACCGTCATATCTATTTTGATCTTCTGGTCTTTATATGCGTAGAATGTGTAAAAATCCGCACAGTCTGCGATATATGTCAGATCTTGATTGTTGAACGTTTTTCCCTTGGTGATATTCACGAATCTTGCATAGTCAAAGATCTCATCATTGGAAAACATAGGGTTGACCG
>JAEHCK010000002.1 GCA_020696345.1 Thermoplasmata archaeon
CCAGGTCAGGATCCACAGCACGTGGTACAATACAACAGACAACTCTGGAAACAAAACCAGGTATAAATGGTCATTAAAATACAATCCAATTTTTGCGTAGAACATCGCCAAATTTTTTATATAAAAATTGTTGAGTAAGGTTTTTATGCAATAACTGTTATAATTGTCACTGCGAAGAGAGGTGATGTAATGAAAAAACTAGGTTGGACCCTCATTACTGTAGGAATTGTATTGTTAGTATTTATACCGGTGTGGAACTATGTAATAATGCCCCCACAATTAGTGATGCCCGAAGATGTCGACGAGTCTATAAGTTATACCGGCCAGGCCAGTATGGCAAACCCCGCAGACCTTGAACATTTGCTCGGTCCGTTCGATCTGACCATAAACAGGACATATAAGGGGATCGATACCGTGAACGACGGTGAGGCGTTGATCATAAATGAAACTGCGGAGATAACCATTAACAGTCCATTGTCACCGCCGATCACCGAACAGTTCATGCTCGCCGTTGATCGGAGATCGTATGAACATTTACCAGAAGACGGTGATGGTTGGGACCATGCACGGTCAGGCAGGTTCACGTTTGGTTTACATCCCGAGAAAGAAGATATCGAATTCTGGCTCCATGATATCAATGACACGGTCATTGCAGAATATTCAGGAACCACGACTTATAAAGGCATTAATGTAATAAAATATGAAATGAACCAAGAAGGGCCGGTTTTGAAAAATCAAGAACTTATTACTATGTATGCTAGCATGGCATATTACTATAGTAATAGTGCACTCAATGCATTGTATTTTAAAGAAGATTCACAAGTTTATGTCGACGAGATCTCCGGGATCATCTTGTACATCGATAGGAACATTGAATTCAACGGAAATCTAACCAACATGCATACAAACGAAACGTATGATGCGGTATTTTCGAAGATGTCGTATGAATTCGATGATGCCACCACCGATCGATTGGTCAAGGATGCAAAAGAGGCCGATGCACAATTAACACTATTCGAGATCACCATACCAATCGCATTATTTGGACTTGGCATTATTTTTGCAATCGCAGGTATCTTATCACAAATTCGCTCTGGGAAAAAAAACGAGACCAATGGCATACTAAAAGAACATTCATAGGTTAATGGTTTTTCAACCTGGGTTTTAAATATTGTAGTGACTATCATAGACTGATCCCAATGAAAACTCATAAAACCCGATTCAGAGTTCGCTATGCGGAGACTGACGCGGCAGCCATCGTATATTACAGCAATTTCTTTGTCTATTTCGAAGTTGGCAAAGTTGAAATGTTCCGAGATCTGAACATACCATACGACCACCGGCTGCCCATGGTGGAGGCACACTGCGATTTCAAATCGAGTGCAAAATTCGATGACCAGCTGGAAGTACACACCACAGTGCCAGAGGTGTATGAAAAAGGTTTTAAAATAGTTTCAAAAGTATATAGGAAAGATAATGGAAAATTAACATTACTTGCGAAGGGGTATACCGTTCATCTAACTGGAGACATGAAACGTAATATTATACCAATCCCAAAGGAATTCATCAGAGCCTTCGGGGCACCTAAAAAAGATAAGAAGTATTAAATGTAGATGTCTTTCTGTATTGTTCAAGATTTAACTCTTAATAATAATTAAGGCTTATCAGGGATGAAGGATGAGGACACTACGACTCATGAAAGATTCAAATCATTTGAGGGATGAGGGTCTCACCGAAAAGATATCGACCCACCTCCCACATTACACATCCCACATCCCACACTCTGCAATAAAATGTCAATAAAATCGGGGTATTAATATGGCAGAATCCAAAAAACTCAAATGGGGCACTTAGGATTGGAAAAGAAAATTGAAACAACAAGCAGTAGAGAGTAAAGAGTACAGACTCAAACTCTATAAAAAGGTGGGTTTGAAAAATAAGAAAAAGATACTCGATGTTGGCTGCGGTACCGGTGCGGTGACAAGAGATATTGGGCGTTTGACCAAGGGTAAGGTTCTTGGGATCGATATTGACAAAAAAAAATTAAAGCATGCTGAAAAACTATTAAAGATGGATGGATGGACTTCTGAAAAGATCGAAAAATATCGTGATGAGCAAATTATGATGATCAAAAGCAAAATGTGCTTTAAATTCACACCCTGTTTTTATGCCATCGGGAAAAAGATTTAGTAACGATTATTTTAGTTTTCAGTTGCCAGTTTACAGTTTTCAGTGTAATATCTTCAAACTGATATCTTACAACTAACATCTGACAACTAAATCTCACCCTGACCCCCGACCCCTAGTTGATGCATAAAATCTTTATTTTATGTATATAAATTCTACTTAGAACCATAATTCTTCGGTTTATAATTGATAATAATGATAGCAATTACGATCAATATTCCACCAAATATGCCAAAGAGGGTCAAAAACTCATCGAGGATCAGCATGGCCAGTATGGCAGCGACCAGTACCTCGGTCAATAACAATAATGTAGACGCAGTTGCATGTAAATATCTTAGCCCGAAGGTCCAGAGTAAATACGGCACTACATTACAGAAAATACCTATGTAAATAACGAACCATAAACCGCTATAACCGATATTCAATACACCTGGATCTAAACCTCCAAATAATATTGTAAACGGTATCAGGATGACCGTGGTGCTCAGCATTACACAGGCAGTGAGACTAATTATGTCGATCTTGGATGAAGTGATCACCTTTTTATTGAACACAATGTAGAACGCCCAGAAGAAACCTGCACCTAAAGCGAACATATCGCCGATGAATTCTCCACGCGTTAATTGTGCCAGGTCACCGTTTGTGGTTAATAATAAAACGCCGAGTATGGCAAGTCCGACTGCCGAGACTTTGAATTTAGAGAAACGCTCATTCAAAAGTACTGTAGAAAGCATGGCAACGGTTATCAGGTTCAAGTTGACCAGCAGCGCGGTTTTAGTTGCGGTCGTCATGGTCTGGCCGTAGAATTGACCGAGAAACCCCAGCGCATTGAACAAACCCAAAAGCCAGATCCAAGAGCTAAATAATAAATTGCGGTCGATCTGTTTTTTCAACAACAATACAACAACCAAAGCGCCAAGACTGGCAACCAGGAACCGGAGCTGCGCAAACCAGAACGGGTTGATCACCTCGAGACCAAGCTCGATCACAACGAACGAGGTGCCCCAGAAGAACGCGGCGAGGATGGTCAGTGCTTGGGCGGTTTTGCGGGTTACCGAAACGTCTGTGTTATGAGGTTTCATAGAGGGGGGTATACATTTTGTAATGATAATTGTTGAGATTGGTTATACAGAAATGTTCAGTGGATTTTAGCTAGCAAGTGATAGTAATCTATCTATATCCAGGGGCCCATTGATTTGATATTGTACGGATTTACCCGCTCTTTTAACAGATATGATTTTTGATGATAAAAGAAGTTTTGTATGCCAGTGAACAGTTGAAGGATGAAGGTTCAAGGCTTCTGCAAGATTACTTTGTGTTATGTTTGGATTTTCCATGATATATTTTACAATATTGGCAGCTGTGTGTTTTCTTAATACTGAGATGATCTCTTTATAATTATTACCATTCGTGTAGATCGAATACCCGTTCCTGTTCGCATAATACCGGATATATCGACCATCGTTATATGCAAGTACATGGTCATAACGCTTTAGGATCTTGAGATGATGTCGAATACTACTGGAGGATATGTCCAAGCGTCGCATGAGTGCATTTTGGTTTACTCCAGGATGTTCTTTTACAAAATCATAGATGTTCTTACGCACACCATCAAATACATTACGTTCGCTCAATCTGACAAACATAATTGAAAGTATGACAATTATTCCCCCAACTATTCCGAGAAAGACCAATAAAAGTGTTGGCGGCCCTTTATCTTTATGAATATCCCGCATACCTTCTATTCTAGTGGCTTCATTAGTAAGGTATTCTGATTCTGCCAGGGAGATCAGCGCAAGATGTCTGTCCGAGACATTTTCCTGTTGTGATAACCATTGTCTGGCATATGTTGCTGCCTCTCTGGAACCGGGTACATCATATAAAGAAAGCGCGATGACTGCCCAGGCTGTGGTTTCAAGATCGCCAAAGCTGCCATTGGTCCATTGTTGTGTGATCAAACGTTCAGCCACAGGTTCCATGTTATATGTAGAATTATGAAGCGCTAATAACGCAAATGTATCGTTTAGAATCCCGCCCCAGCTATTATTCTCCTGTCGGGATATCAACCAACTTTCACCTGCGGTAATTGCATTGAAATTTGTTAAGTTCGATCTTTTAAGCACATAGATGGAAAACGAAGTTTGCTGTACATCGCCATACCATGAGCCATTTGGTGATTGGAATGAAAGTATCACATCATTTGTATCCTGTGATAGGTTGATAATGGATTCTGAATCGATATTTTGTTGGCGAAAGGCTACACCGATCTGGTAACTAAGATGATTTTGTGTGGTGAGCGGTACATCTTTTTCATAATTACTAACGGTCCATTTCTGGGCATCTTCAACTGACTGGGTGTTTGATTCTATTTTTTCTTCCAATTCGGATTGGTTCATTTGCCAATTGATTTTTTCATTGCCCTCATTCATCAGATCTATATTTTGTGTCAGTGCATTCGAGGCGATCACTGTAGTCTCCAGATCATTATCCCAACTACCGTTATCCTGTTGTCGCACAGTCAAATCATCCCAGACCGTAGGTGCTGCTTCCAGGCTCGCACTCTCTTTTTCGGTTTCGGATTTTTGTTGGGATTGCAGGTCATTTTCTGAAAAAAGTAAAACTATCAAAATAATGAAGACGATTGAAGAAAAACTTATTAAACCGGTTAATCGTTTCTTCCACAGAGTCATTAATAAAATTAACTATATTATTATTTAAATAGATTTTGGCACGTTTTTCAAATTGTTATTTAAAAGTTGCTATTTTAGAACTGAACTTTTTTGCATATCTTTTTCTTTCAGTTTGTTAGATCTCTTGATATGCTTCTTACGAACCTTTTGACCGTTATGCCTGGTTGGCTTGCGGATCTTACGGAATAAAAATATACAAATTAAGGTGACAATTATTACCAGAAAAATAAACTGTAAAAAATCTTCTGTTCCAAGATCCAATATGAATTTATCGTCCAAACATTTGCTTTTTGGATCATCTACTTGGAGGGTAATTGATGAGTTCTCATTGGGTTTGAAGAATATTGCACCCAACCTTAAAACCTGACCGCTTTTTGGGAACTGGAGATAGATCGGCGGTACATCGGTAAACACCATCTCGTCATTAGAATCAAATATGATCTGCTGCGTTTTTCCGCCTGTTACAGTAATTTGCCGTTGCACACCCGCATTATTTAATGTATATTGACCCTGTAACAGACTGAATTTGGTAAATCTAATATTGGAATTGGGATTAAGATAAGAGTTAGTACTATCGATTTCCAATGAATATTTAATGGGTTCACTATCATCCGAATCAACATCTATTTTTTCGATCTCAATTGAACTTGAATCCTCACCCTGGTCATATATACCGATATATATACTGTCAGGTTCCTTTACATCTCTATCATATGAAACCTTTGATAATTGATTGCTGAAATCTTTACCGTAATCCAGATACCCGTCAGGACCTGTTCCTGTTCCCGAGTATTTATCTCCGCTCTTCCATTTATCCCAACCTTCAACCTCGAAATTAGGATTATATTTTCCAGGGTCTTTAATGTGCATGGATGATGGAATGCCGATATTTACCTTCAGGTTTAAAATGGAAACGTCCACTTGTGGCATAATAAATTCCAGTTCTTCCATTGGCTCGGTTATCATATAAACGATCTCAACAGGAAATGCAATATTTTCACCGGATAGAGTCGAGCGGATCAATATGACGGTGAGCATGTTATTATGCTCTATGATCGGCACGGTCTTGCCGCCCACTAAAACCATCCAGACTACTCCTGCAGCGGGCAAAGTTACATGCATTTCCAGGCGATCTACGTTTTTTACCATGTACAAGATATGTACTGCCATCTTGCCATCTATAGATGTAATGATCGTAATTTGAGCGTTTTCTATGACTGTAGTTGGTGTTTCTTCTATGGAATATTTTTCAGTCTTTACCTCAAATCTTGGTGCCCTGGTTGAGTAATAGATCTTAACAGCCTTGGGTGTGTTGATCTCTGTTAGAAAATAATAAGGCAGTTCATCAGGGTTCATGGGTTCTGCGTTATAATAATTGATAGTAATGTTCAGATTTGATGCCGAGCCAAACATGGTATAGATCTTATTTTCCTCAATATCCATGGGCATAAACGGGCTAAGTTGGGTAGATCCATTGGCGATCTTTGTTTCGATATAAAATGACACGAAATTACCGGTTCCCTTGAACGTATATACCACTAGATCACCATCGATAATAGTCCAAGCTGCACAACCCTTTACATTCAATGAGGTGATGTTAGATGGTATGGAGAACGCAAACATGTTGGCAACGGACCTATCAGAAGTAATTCTAACGATCTGATGCATATCTATACCAATATCACTTATCCAGTTCCGGAGAAAGATCTCTGATTTCAGATCGGTCGATTTACTTATTTGTAAAATTGAAATATACTCATTATCGGTTTCATAGATCTCGATGTTAAAACCAGTCTTTAAACGATCTCTTAGTTTCAATGGTATTAAATCGTAGCTCGAGCGGTGCAAACCTGTCTCGTAAATATGGCTATATTCAACATTCTTCTCCAAATAATAACCCACAAAATACTCCATGGTTTGAGCACCTACAATTGTTAGTTGTTCCATTGTAACATTATAGCCTTGATAATCCCAACGCAGGCCAAGTAAATATTCCTGGGAAAGGTTACTTCCGAACCATAAGGTCAGCCTGTTGAGGTTTCTATCCCAATTATGATCCAGAATTGGTATTGGGTTATTTGGCTCCACTAGTAATTGAGGCCCTTGCAATTTATCGTTTTTCCCTCCGGGGGCAAGCTCGATGGTTAGAGAATTTGGCGAACTGCCGTAAAAATTTAGCAATATCCAGGTCTCAAACTCAAAACCATCAAAGGTTGGTTTTAAGGTATCGATGATCCATGCGGTAATAGAGGTCTCCCGTGGTGAGATCTTCAAGCCCAACTTTGAATTCTCAGTGAAATAATAATTACCAATAAAACTGGTACCCGGCTTCATATCACCAGAATAACCGATCAAGGTCGCATTTGCACTTTCAAATAATTCTATCCTCAGATCTAAATCCGAAAACAATGCAACTTCACCCGTAATCCTGCAGTTTAATGGTTCTGGGATCTGTATTATTAATTCTTTCACAAATAACGTTTCAAATCTTAGTTCTAGGATAATTCGATCTTTGATAAGTTCATCGAATTCGACCTGAAGTTCACCAACTGATGTTATTATCGCACCTTTATTGGTTGACTTTAATGATGTTTTCTCAATAGAATCGAATGTGATCCTTTCCAAACCAAACCCTGGAAATTCCAGGCGATATCGAACATCGATAATGGCCTTGGTGTCGGTGATCAAAACTTCTGAGTCGATCTCGCAATCCAGATCATTTTTCGTTGGTGGTGAATATTCTGTCCAAATAAAATTCCAGGCCACTTTATCAACTGCAAAATGTTCCCAGGTTAAAAGCATTGCTTCATTTGTTTCGACTACCATTGCGCCCATTGGATCGATTATGAAAATCTCTTTTCCGGATGGAGTGGGAATCTTGAAATTCAAGTAATAATTAAGCGCCGGTCCATAGATGGTATAATCCAGTGAAATAATTTCATCAATGAATATGTTTGAGCTGAGTTTAAATACAAGTTCATGGTCACCTTCAGATAGATTTCCAGAGAAGAAATAGTACTCATTGGTAAATTCGATCCTTTCCTCTGAATTATCCACACTTAGATTGATTGCCATTGCTTTATCAGCGGGACCTATTAATGGGATCCTGACCGATTGATTATTATAAGCTGTATAAAATAAATAGCTCAGTGTAAATAACGCTTTTCCATCGCTGTACACACCTGAAAGGGTTATTGAGTCCATTATCAGCTCATTAATACTCCTGGTGTTGCTATTCTTGTCGACTGTTACTGCACTGGTATTCACACCGCACACGGCCGAGTATAAACCGGTTTGAGTAATAATACAACTTAATAACAAAACTGAGACCATTAAAACCGTTTTTGAGATTTCCAACGTTCGATATTGATATTTTATATCCATACTTACCACCAACCAGTACGAAAGAATTTCGTAAGTTAATAGATAAAATTACAATTTCGTGTTCGAATTGTATATAAGAAAATTGTAGAACCGTCTAAAAAGTAATTTTGGCGCAGTTATCCAAAAATTGACACGATCATCAAATTAAGAACGTGGTTCTAATACCAATACTATCAATACTAAATTAATGTGAATCTATCAACAATCATAGAAAAACTATCATTTATTAATTCACTTTGTTCAATGGACAAAAAATCGTAACAATCTTATACAAATATCCCTATTAAGGTACCAGGGGAAGGAATAATATGAAAAATAAGATCGCAACCATCTTTGTTTGTTTAATAATGTTAATACCAGCTGTAGCTGTTGCTCTTGAAACTGTAAGTCATAATGGCGCAGGTTCGAATACTGGTTCCGGAAATATCGATACCCGAATTTCAGGGATAACATTCTATCAAGTGGACTATGTCTTTCACAATGGACGGTTTTTAAATTCAGATACAGGTAAGATACTTATTGATATACCAACCCTAAGTCAAACTACACATCTGGAGAAAGGGTATGTGAACGTCTTCACATCTAGTGGCTGGGTGATACGGAACCTGCCTTTTGATAAGAGTTCCACATACACAAAGAAAAGTACATATTTCGATCTGGGTCAGACTGGTAATGTAAGAACCTTAAAAGTATATTTACAGGTAACCCAGAACATTCAGACACGTTTTACCGGTATTCTAACAACAAGTTATACTGTATATGATACGATCTACGGTGCAGATGGTGATTCCGAGTCTGATGACTTCAAGATACCAAAAGCACCCGACATGTCATCAGTGCAATTCAATCCTTCCGAAATTACACTCTCATATACCCAGCCGAACCATCACCCATCACAGAACGTTGAGACCGCCTGCATGCAGTGCGTACCGGCAGCATATGCGAATAATCTACAGTACCTGGAAGACACATTTGATATCAGTGTTCCGGATGTTCATGTCCCGGGTATCGGCTACCGTGACTCGGGAATAGTAATCCCGTCGGACTCGCTGGTGGGACATTTGGATGTATACATGAAACGCAAGTTGGTCAACCGAAGCTCCGGTAACGGTACGGGCACTGAAAATGCGCTCAACGGCATACTGAAATACGCCAGTGACAACAGTATACCAATTGATATCGAACACCAGGGTATTGACGGTGACACATGTGTGATAAATGCTGGTAAAACCTCCATGGGCATGGGTGCTAGTGTTAATTGGAACTATTTAATAAATGAGGTAAAATACGGCCATGCGGTGACATTGCGATATTGGCGATTTGAGAACGGGATACATTACGGTGGGCATAAGGTGGCGGTTGTAACGGCCGGCTGGTACGCTGGTGCAAAATTCATCGAGTTTGCTCATGATACCAAACAGACATGCGGGGACCCCACTGACTCGTTTGGTAGGGAGATCACACACTCCTATTTGGGTCTCAACACCACCGATGGAAATTTCACATTATTAGCTTGTCCGGCCGCTGATGACCCAGCGGAGATAGTCCGTATCGTCACCATGGAAGCCAATAACAATGCACCATATCAACCTGTGTTTGTATCTGGTCAGATGTATCCAACCAGTAATACATCTTATGTTTATACATTCTCCACAAATGATCCTGAAGCAAATTTGATCTATTACAAATTCGACTGGGGCGACGGTGAGTTCTCGGATTGGTTAGGCCCTATATCATCGGGCACGCCGGTGACTCGATCACATGTCTGGAATCTCGGAATTTATGGCATCCGGGTGAAAGCCCGTGACCAGTTCTGGGCAGAGAGCGCTTGGTCGTTGCCTGTTTTTGTTTTAGTGGATGTGGTCGTGATTTTAGGAGAACTTTATGAGATCGCTGTATTTGATCTACCGTATGCCAAGATCGGTGACAAAAAAGTTGATGGTCTGCTCGATAGGGCAATCAAACATTTAAACAAAGGTTTAGATGACAAACTCTGGCTTGATAATAGTAATCTTGATCAAAAACATGGTAAGAAAGTTTTCAAGGAGGGTAAAGCGGCAGTTAAAGACCTTCAGAAGCTGCAGAAAGATAAACGTGCAACCGATTCGGTTCAGGGTACCTGTGAAGATATATCATTTAAGATCGCCGCATTAAATGGGTTGCTGGCAAATATAGCCTTGAACGAGGCACAAAGAAATGGTGGAACCGATAAAGGTTCTTTAAAAAAGGTTGCAAAGGCTGAGTTGGAGTTCAATAAAGGATTGGACCAACTTGGGGAGGGTAAACCCGATAAAGCCATTGGCCATTTCGGTAAAGCCTGGATGCATTCGCAGAAAGTTATCGGGTAGCGGGACCATTAGTTGTATCTACCGCCATATTATTGGCCCCCTTGCAGATCTGTGCATGTTTGGGAAGTCTGGTAAGCTAATTTATGTTGATTTCATTGCTTATATGTTCATGTAGGTTGGGTCAGCCTGCTCGTTCACCGTTTAAAGAAAACGTCCTACGGTTTCGAAACTCGTATCGTAACACGTTTAACGGTAAACGGTAAAGTGCCGTTAGACGAAACCGTTGGACGATACAAGATAAAACTCTTCAAGTTTAATCTAGACCTCAAAATTCGTTCATATTTTAAAATTTTCAATTTTGACGTCGAGCCTCGAAAACGTTAAACGAGGTCGCTAGACAAAATCCGGAATCATTTAGTTTAATTTTATTAATTCGGCAAAGCGGCACAAATTCTCAAAAGGTGCCTAAATTATTAATAGTATATTTCCATTATATATAAATAATAAAATTGCACACTGGGGGCATCAACCATGTGGAACCAGAAGGTCATAGCAATCATGCTAATATTGATAATGTCTAGTTTAATTTTTACTTCTGGGTTTGATGATTCAAACGATGATCCAGTAAACTATGATATGCTCGAGGTTTATAAAATGGGATGGATCTTATGAAACTATTTAATGTAATATTAGCAATATTGTTGATAATGGCATCTATGCTCATTATCCAAACCGATGTCAATGCACTAAGATATTCAATGGACACTGATCTATCGAATGCGGATGCATCATTCATTGGCGAGGATGCGGATGATAATTCCGGAATTTCGGTAGCGGGTGCAGGTGATGTCAACGGCGATGGCTACGACGATGTACTGATCGGAGCCTACTTAGATGATGATGGAGGAAACGATGCTGGTCAAACATACCTAATACTCGGAAACGCGACTGGGTGGGCTATGGACATCGACCTGTCCAACGTAGACGCATCATTTATTGGCGAGGACGGGGGTGATTGGTCTGGACGTTCGGTGGCGGGTGTGGGCGATGTGAACGGCGATGGCTACGACGACATACTGATCGGTGCTTGGGGTGATGATGACGGAGGAAGCGGTGCTGGCCAGACATACCTCATATTGGGCAAGGCCTCCGGCTGGGCCATGGACGCAGATTTGGCGAACGCGGATGCATCATTCATTGGCGAGGACGCAAGTGATCGTTCCGGATACTCGGTGGCGGGTGCAGATGACGTCAATGGTGATGGGTATGACGATATACTGATCGGAGCCTACTATGATGAGGATGGAGGAACTTATGCTGGCCAGACATACCTCATACTAGGAAAAGCGACCGGCTGGGTAATGGACACTAGCCTTTCGAACGCAGATGCATCGTTCATTGGCGAGGACGCGGACGATCGTTCTGGATACTCGGTGGCGAGTGCCGGTGATGTCAATGGTGATGGGTATGACGATATACTGATCGGAGCCTACTATGATGAGGAGGGAGGATCCGGTGCCGGGCAGACATACCTAATACTCGGAAATGCGACTGGGTGGGCCATGGACATCGACCTGGCCAATGCAGATGCATCATTCATTGGCGAGGATGCAAATGGGGAGTCCGGACGGTCGGTGGCGGGTGCGGGTGACGTCAATGGCGACGGTTACGATGATATACTGATTGGGGCCTACTACGATGATGAAGGAGCAATGCGTGCCGGCCAGACATTCCTCATACTCGGAAAAGCGACTGGTTGGGCCATGGACATAGACCTGGCTAACGCGGATGCTTCATTCATAAGCGATATGATAAATGATTATTCCGGATGGTCGGTGGCGGGTGCGGATGACGTTAATGGCGACGGATACGACGACATACTGATCGGTGCCTATGGAGATGATGATGGAGGATTATCTGCCGGCCAGACATACCTTATTTTGGGCAAGGCCTCTGGCTGGGCCATGGACAAAAATCTGGGGAACGTTGATGCATCATTCATTGGCGAGGATGAAAGTGATCGTTCCGGATACTCGGTGGCGGGTGCGGGTGACGTCAATGGCGACGGCTACGACGACATACTGATCGGGGCCTATAAAGATGAGGATGGAGGATTCGAGGCTGGGCAGACCTATTTGATATTCCCGGACGCTAACTCCAAACCCAAATCAATAACTTCGGTGAAGGCCTATTCTGATGATTCGTTTTCAGTTGAGGTATCAAAGGCAGATGTAAATGATACTATCTATATCGAATTGCAGGGAACAGATGGAAACTCCAGTCGATCCGATATCGCCATTGTAAATGTCAGAAGCAGTGATAGCCATCCCATCGGTTTTAATCTTAGATTATATGAATCCGGTTTAAATACCGGCAAATATCGTGGAAACTTTACAATAAGAAACAGAACTCACGGCGGTCATCGTTGGATAATGGCATCCATTGGTGAGATAATTACAATTTCCTCAATACAAGATCCTTCCAAGAATGCGACGATTTTACTCGGAGAACTTGTTCTTTATCCAATCACAGATGATCTCACTGCTCAAGAAGACATCCAATATAACAAACAATATTCAACATATGACATATCCAATATAAATTGGTTTTTTGAGACCAATGCATCCTGGTTGGAGTGGAATGAAACTTCTCATAACGTCTCGGGCACACCAAACAATGGTGATGTTGGCAGTTACTGGGTGCGAATCAATATTTCAATGGGCTCTAGCTTTTCTGATGAACACAATTTCACCTTAGTTGTTAAAAACACACCACCAAATATTACAACTGAGAATATTATAACCACCGTACAGAACCAAAAATATTCTGTGGATTATAATAGTTCTGACGACGGTCAGGGCATCATTACATGGCACTTGGCGACAAATACATCCTCATGGCTGCAGATCAATACAATTAGTGGCAACCTGACCGGGATACCAACGAATGCAGATGTGGGTTCATGTTGGGTGAATGTATCGGTGGACGATGGTAACTGCGGTTGGAACTCAACGAATTTTACTCTATTTGTTTCAAATGCGAATGACGCGCCAGAAATTTTCACAAACGATTTACTCACTGCATTCGAGGATGAGGGATATAAGGTCACTTATGAAGCAGTAGATAATGATACTGTTTATGGTGATATAATAACCTGGCACATGGATTCGAACACATCATTTCTTGCAATGGATAGCGCCAGTGGCGTGCTCTCAGGAACACCCACGAACGATGATGTGGGCATCTATTGGGTGAATGTAACCGTCTCTGATTTGATACTAACAAGCGATTCACATAACTTCACAATGACGGTAATTAATGTTAATGACCCGCCGTTGATCACCAGCGAACCGATCATTGAAACTATAGCTTTAGATCCATATGAATATCAATTAAATGTAACTGATGTGGATATCGGAGATATTCTTACATACTCTCTTGACACCTGCCCGGATAACATGGTGATAAACGAAGACTATGGTTTGATCACCTGGATACCAGATCCGGAACAAATCGGCGAAAATCCGGTAATAGTTCGGGTCGGTGACGGTAACGAATCGGACACTCAAGAGTTCAATATTAAAGTAACTACGCCTGCTAACTATGCACCGTGGGTTACACTAATTTATCCAGCTAATGGCTTCACAGTGAATGTGACCAATCCAACACTCACCTGGTCGTCCGAGGACCCAGATTCCGAGGTAATACAATACGATGTATATTTACACGCCGATCAGTCTAAAATACAGACAGTAGATCTCATAAGCCGGTTCTCCACCGGCCAAACGGACGACTCATACATGGCAACAGGCCTTACAAAAGGAAGTGTATATTATTGGACCGTCATACCCAATGATGGAGAGTCCACGGGATATTGTTCGAGTGGAATCTGGTGGTTCAAAGTATCCGAGACCGCTGCATTAAATATTGCACCTGTGATAACCAGCAAACCCGTCAAAAGCGCGGTAGTTGGTGAACAGTATCGTTATGAAGTACTAGCAGAAGATGATGATCAGGATGATGTGCTAACATACTCTTTGATCGAGCACCCAACAAAGATGGCTATTAATACTGGTTTAGGAATCATTCTTTGGACTCCAAGTGAAGACCAACTTGGGAAGCATACAGTTACCGTTAAAGTATCCGATGGCAAGTCATTCGGGATACAGACATTTGAGATCGAAGTGACTTTAAAAAATAATAAACCAGTGGTCACGATAATACCCGAGCAAACCATTATGGTTGGCGAGGAGTTGAGCTATCAGGTTGCGGCGAACGATCTGGATACTACGGATATATTAACATATCGGCTGGAGAACGCGCCAACCGGCATGGTGATCAATTCAACTGGTATGATAACCTGGGTGCCTAATAAAGATCAGGTTGGTAAACATACCATTACAATCAATGTCTCGGATGGTAAGGATCATACATCAATTGAGTTCACGGTCAATGTAAAAAAAGAAGACACGACATCTAGTGGTTTTGATTCTACAATACAGGCGAGCATAATAATTGTAATTATTATAGTCATAGTTCTGCTGGCATTGGCAATGATCATGGTGAAAAGAAAGAAAACACAGAAAGAAAAAGATAAAGTAGCATCTCTTGGCATCTCGGATCAAGAAACACCACAGTCCGAGATGATGCCACCACCAGCTGCTCCGCAAACTGCACCTGTCACGCCAGTTGCTCAGCAGACCACACAGACGACCATGACCACCGTCGAAAGCACGATCCTGGCAGCACCGGCCCAGGCTACATCACAATTGGGCGCGGCACCGGTTCCGGAAGTAACCGGCAGCCAGTTAACTCAGGCACCCCAAGTACCTCAAGCACAACCAACACCACAGCTGCCGCCGGCCACAGCAACCGAACCAGAACCGGCCCCTATCCCTCAACCAGAGATGTCACCGGAAACTATTATGCCAACAGTTGAAACACCGATAATGGGGTTAGAACCGCAGCCTACCGCAGACTTACCTTCTGATACATATGTTCAGCCGCAGGTGCAGCAACCGCAACCTCAGGCATTGCAGCCGCAAGTACAACCGCAGCATCCACAAAATGCACAACCACAACCACAACCAACTTCAGCCACACCCACACACCCAATCAGGGGTCAGGGGTCACAATTCGGTGGTCAGGGACTCTTAACTCCCCAAACCCCACAACCCACACACTCACAAACTCATACAAAAACTCCACCGGCTCAGCCGACACAACAACCACCATCAACCCAGACTCAGCACGGACAGTACAAGGACTAATTCAATTTAAGCGGTTGCTTACATTGTAGATCAGCTATCATTTTTTTCTATTTCTCATTCCGGGATCTAAAATGATATCTTCTAGGTTATCGATAAAATCTAATATTCTTATAGTGGGATATTTGGATTCGACCTCAGAATAAAGATAAACGATCAACGGTTTTGTGTTGAACTTATTAATAGCGGATTCTAATGCCCTTTCTTCTCTTTTTATATTCTCATTGTCCAACGAATAAACTACTTGGATCGCCAAATTCTTGCCCGGTATGTAAATATCTACTTCCCTTCCACGCTCATCTTTCCAGTAAAATAAATTCTGAGTAAACCGTCTTAAATGTTGAATTACACACGATTCAATAAGCTTTCCACTATCCTTTTTTCTTATTAAAAGACCATTATCTATGGGATAGATCTTTTTTGGGTTGACCATTTGCTCTTTTTGTGAATAACTGAATTTTTCCAATGGAATAACAGCATAAGCTTCGATGAGATAATCCAAATATTTTCGAAGGGTTACATGGCTTATATCAAGAAAATTCCTTACAGATTTTTGAGATAAATATAAACCTGGATTTGACATCACAAAGCGCGTTAGATCTCGAAATTCGGTTGCATTTCTAATTTCATGTCTTAAAATAACATCTCTTTCGATTATGTCATTTCTATAATCGGATAACACTGAATGATCCTCTGATAAAACAGGGTATGGGAACCCACCATTGATTAAATACTTCTCAAACATTCTTACTTTCTGATCTACTGGAACATTAGTTTCGCCCTTTGCCAATAGATATTCAGGAAATGAGAATGAAAAGACCTCATGTTGTTTTTTTCTTCCACTAAGCGCAGTTGCAAGTTCACTCCCAAGCAACTTGGAATTTGACCCTGTCAAATAGATTTTGATCTTTCTATCATGCATTCTTCTAACCCATTTTTCCCAGTTAGGCATGTTTTGAGGTTCATCTATCAGAAGTATTGAATTTTTAAGCTCAAGAAGCCCGGAGATATTTTGCAGATCGTTTTTATCTGGGAAAAATCTATCATCTTCAAAATTTATGTAATAGACATTTTTACTTTTCTTTTTTAATGATCTTCCGATCCAGAGTAAAATTGTGCTCTTTCCAGATCTTCTCACACCAGTGGCAACTTCAACCACGCTGAATTTCATTCTATTGTATATCTGTTGGGCTATCTCCCTTTCAACAAAAAGCTCATCCTGCTCTAAAAACCAAATACCATCTTGTATAATTTCTTTTAAAATAGGTATACTAGTCATAGTTTTATAAATGACCTCATTCCTAATTAACTTTGCTATAGTTGAAGTTATGCTTTCAACTACTGCGCAGGAGTTGAAACTGTGGTATCTAGTAATCTGCAATTCTTAATGCTAAAATATGATAGTAAAAAGAAGAAAAACTTATGACCATGGACATACACGAGAAACAGGTGCTGACACCAGAGGTTGCGTATCAACATAAGGTCAGCCTGGCTACTCTTACGCAGGCGTCAGTGCCACAAGCCGGTCAAATTGGTCCGCCAGCTCAAATACCACAAGCCACGGGGGGGGCGCCAATGGCTCCGGTATCAACTCAGGCATTATTGTGCCCCGGATCTACAACTACTACTGCAGCACAACCAGCCACTCCCACACCCTTACACCCCTACCAGTTGTCAGTTATCAGTTGACGGTTTTCAGTGTAATAATCTTACATTGGCAACTAACAACAAAAAACTAGAAACTATATACAACTCTCGACTCTTTAGACTCCAAATTTGATCAATAATGAATCCTATGCTCCTTCTTCTCTACCAACCCATTATCTTGACCTAGCAGATACACCCGCGCCTCACCAACCACGAATAGTGACCCGCAGATACAGATCAGGTCATGGGCACTTGCCTCACCAAGTGCGGTATCCACCGCTCTCTTGACCGGTGTTTTTACTTCAATTTCAATATTGGTATCTTTTATATTATCTAGTATTAACTCCGGCTCTGCGGCCCGTCTTATATTTGCTTTTGTTAGTATGATCTTATCTGCCATTGGGAAGATCTTTTCCGTTAAATTCTTGATATCTTTCTCCTCCGAACAGCCGAATACGAGAATTAATTTTTCATAATTAAATAATTGAATTGCCTCGTGCAATGCCTGTGCCCCGGCCGGGTTGTGTGCGCCGTCAAGGATCACCCAGGGTGACTTTTGTATAACTTCCAGGCGCCCGGGCCAGCGTGTATTCTTTAACCCATCTCGAATGGCATCTTCGGTTATCCTCAACCTCTGTTCTTCCGATAACAGCTCCAAGGCGCCAAGAGCTAACCCAGCATTAATACCTTGATACTTGCCAATGAGCGGTACATGTAGATCATGATAATTGGCATTCACACCCTGGTAATTGATCGTCGACCCATCACGGCTTGGATCCAGTACTTCGAGCTTAATATCTACCCCTACTCTATAAAGCGGGCTCTTTTTAACTTTACAGGTTTTCTCGATCACACTTAATATCTCATCATTGTCATTCGCAGTAATGACCGGACAACCGGGTTTTATGATCCCGGCCTTGTTCTGGGCCACCGAGGTCAAAGTGTTGCCCAGATGTTCGGTGTGGTCCAGACTTATATCGGTAAGCACCACCACACTAGGTTTGACCACATTGGTTGCATCAAATGTGCCGCCCAAACCCACCTCGAGAACTACAAGATCAACATTATGGTCGGCAAAATATTTCAAGGCCATTGCAGTGACCACTTCGAAGTAAGTTGCATAGCCAAGCTCGGTATCGTTGTTCACACGCTCGCGTATCTCTTTCAATGACCTAGCATATTCAACCACTTCAGGTTTCGAGATCTGTCTGTTATTGATGGTAATTCGCTCGGTAAAATCCGATAAGTGTGGAGATGTGTTAACCCCAACCTTAAACCCAGCAATATTCAGGATAGAACTTAACATGGCAGCGACCGAACCCTTACCATTGGTGCCGCCAATATGGATTATCTGCAATTGATCTTGCGGGTTGCCAAAATATTCCAGCAACTTTTTAACTTTTTTCAGGCCGAATTTCATGCCAAATAAATGTAGATCGTACAACCATTCAATGGTCTGGCCATATTCATTATCAATTTCATCATTTATGCCAACGATATTATCCGGGTTCATAATGATTGACCTGATGAGAAATCTATATTAAAAATTATGGTTCTTCTCCCAATTTTGGTAATAATAAAAAAAATTAATATGAAAAATTGTGATTATGGGAATGTGATTGGTTGATGATGAATGCGGGAATAGTAGATGGGGGATTGGGGATAGTGAATGTGATTACGATCCATCATAAATTCAGTTCGATTACAGTTCAGTATCTACTCATCACGGTATCTGTTCAGCACCAACCCCACACGGCATCTGTCCAACATCAACCCAGCCCGGTATCTGTTCAGCATCAACCCGGCATGGCATCTTCCCAGCAACAAATGATCCATCCCCTCCAAGCATCAAGTGTTCTATTCCCTAATTTTCAATGATCTCAATTCTCATCTTAAATGCTAAATATAACTACAATATTACCCAACTGACAATATTGTGTATTTGTTTAGAATTTAGAAATTCGAATTTAGGATTTAGCTAAACAAACACATATAGATATAGGCTGGAATATTTGTGGACCCGAAGTTCGAACATTCGAAAAATGTGATCAAAGAATGCCTGGACAGATACGATAAAGTAGCAGTAGCATGCAGCTTTGGCAAAGATAGTATGGTTGTAGTTCATTTAGCCATTAGTATACAACCCGACATACCTATCTTTACAATCATGACGCCGTTAAAACCAAAAGAGACTTTCGAGTATAAAGATAAAATGATCGAACTCTGGAACCTTAATATTACCGAGTATCGGGCAAAAAAAGATGTACCCGATGGCCTCTGGAAAACACTGCCAGACGAATGCTGCAGGATCTTAAAGGTTGAACCAACCCGTGAGGCCGTCAAAGACCTGGATGCTTGGGTCACCGGGCTGCGATGCACCGAGGGAAGGACCAGAACCGAATACCAGGAATGGGAGCTAAAAGGCGGGCTAATGAAAGTCAACCCGGTCCTGTACTGGACCGAGGCGGATACATGGAGATATATCGCGGTAAATCAAATCCCGGTACATCCATGGTATGCTGAAGGGTACAGGTCGATAGGCTGTGCACCGTGTTCTACACCTGGCGGTGAGAACGAGCGTGACGGCCGCTGGAAGGGCACCAGCAAATGCGGCGGTGAGTGCGGAATACACACTCAGCAATTGAAATGAGATTCAGTTGCTAGTTACTTGTTGCTAGTATTTTATGTTCAAGGGACTTCCTTAAACCAAATAACATTTTGCTGATTTCTACATGAATAATATTTAATTTTTCATATTCTTTCTTTTTCAAATAATTAAGATCAATTGACAACTCTAGATAAACTTCTAATTCATTACATGAGCCAATAGCAATTGATATGAATTGGATAAATTCTCCAATATGATTTTTACCAGAACCTTCTGCAATATTTGCAATTATTGACGTTGATGCACGTCTCATTTGTGATGTTAATCCATATGTTTCTTCCTTAGGAAAATATCTTGTTATTTGATATATCTTTAGTGTTAATTCATATGCTTTATTCCAGACTTTTAAATTTTTGTAACTCTTTAACATATCATCTCACCCCAATAAGTGATATTGAATAAATATCTTAATTAATATAAATAAAAAAAGTATGTGGTTTAGTGAAGGTAAATTTTTCCAACTCTCTAGCAACTAGCAACTATAGATCATTATCAATGATTTCGATCATCTCCGGCATCTTCCCAACAGTACCAACGAGATCACCAACAATAACCATGCAACCCTGCACACCCTTTATAGTCTCAGCCTTCTCCAATGCAGCTTGAACAGTTGCCTCAGCATCATTTTGTTTCACACGATTCGCAACTGCACTCGCTGCCGCGTCTGACAAGAATGCCGATCTTGAAAATATTATCACTGCCTCGGCGTCACCAAAACTTATCGAATGCCCAACCTGACCTGCGCTGGTGCATACCCCCAACGGCAAATTGTCATATCTTATTTTGAACCCCACTTGTTTTGCTACTTGGTTCTTGCCGGCATATATTCCAATATTCACTGACCGCTCTCCCTTGATCGAGACATCACCACCATTATCGGCCATTGCAAGTTTACATTTACACCCTGAGCCGATCATCGCCTCGGTTGCTACCTCACTGAGACCACCCGCCACTGCAGCCATGGGCCCGACGCCAGCCGCCAACCCGGCATACATCATTTCGCGAACGAACTCCGGTGCATTGAGATCAACATCCAACGGTTCCAGTGATGCAAGAAATTCCGTATGCTCGGCAATATATTGCTCGAGTAGGGTCCGGGAATGTAATACAGCTTGTCTGGCCGAGTCAAATGCACCTGGTCTGTCACTTTTAAGTTTCATGTGTGTCTCTTTCCAGTGAAACTCATTTGAATACAGAACCTGCATCTCACTCATATCTCTCACTCACATCTTATTTCTGCAACCAATCTTGAAACCTAGTTTTTATCTGCTCGGGTGATAGACCTATCGTACCAACCTTGGCATTACCTGGTTGTATGACGAGTTTAACGAAATTCGGGCATGACATTTCATGATCATATATATCTTCCGTGTTGTCTGTTACCAGAATGTTTCTGATCTGGCTGGCCCGCGCAAAGTCCTCCAATTTTAAACCACGTGCAGTAAGGGTCGGCTGGTTACCAGTGGAACCGTAAGCACCATTATCCAGGCATATTATTGTCAGGTTCTTCGGTTGTAGAGCGCCGATAGAAATAAGCGCATTCGGGTTCATGAGAAGTGAACCGTCACCATCCAATACCACAACATCCTTTTTAGTGAACAATGAAACACCATGACCAATTGATGATACCAGACTAAGCGAACCCAACATATAGAAATTCGAATCTTGATCGAAAACCGAATAAAGTTCTCTTGAGGGAAAACCCATGTTGCACAATACCGCTTTATCTCGAAGGAACTCGGAAAGCCCCTCCAGGACCTCGAGCCGCGATCTCGGAGATTTGATATCTTTGAGTATTTCTTCACCTTGGTTTCCCTCTTGACCCAAATCCGTTTTTGATCTATCGATTGACGATCGCATTGGCGTTGGCATTGCTTGTACCATCGATATTGGTTTTGACGTTTTCAAGGGCATCTTGGGCAACCCCTCAAATATCTTTGGCGAGATCAAAAAGCAGTTTATTTTATTACTACGATAGGTTTTTTCCAGTTCTTCCGGGATATTGTCTAATTGTGAGTGCTCATTATATAATTTAAATTCCACATCCATAGCTTCCAGGACGCCGGCAAGACCTGCACCCATTGGCACCTGTGCGGCGATGTTCTCTTTGTAAACACCACGGTGGCTGATAAATATTGGTAATGGTAGATCATAGAATTTGGTCAATGACAATATTGCATTTACCATATTACCCATGCCCGAGCTTTGAACTATCATTAACGGCTTAGCACCGGCCAATGCAATACCTGCCGCAATACCCACACCCTCTTCTTCTCTGGTCAAACTGATATACGGTAGCATCCCGGATAATGCGCCCAATAGAGGTGCGATCCGGTCGCAGGGCAGCTGAAGAATTATATCTGTCCCGGATGCCTTGATATCTCCGCATAATTTATCTAACATTTCTTTGGTCATGACATGCCTCCAGCGCATGTTTCAAATCATCCATTTCGATCGTGCTGTCACATAAAATATCGGGTTCGATCTTATTCTTGTCATGATCTTCCCATAGACGGTTCTCACCGCCGCCTGTTATATTTATCAAGATCGTGTCATCGGCTTTGACCTTTTCACTCTCCAACGCCTGGATCAGACTGCCAACCGCCACACTTGCTGCAGGTACTATATCGATCCCTTCACTACTTTCAAATAACTTCCCTGCGGACCTTGCATCTGCATTTGTAATACCATACATTGAACCCTCACTCGTATTCAGGATATCATACACACCACCACCGACAGAGTATGGCGGATAACGGTTGGTCAATACTTGTGCAAAAACTTCGGATATCGCTTTACGCTGTTTGTCCTCGGGAATTTTTATCAATTCAGACGAACCATTATTCCATGCATCTGTCAGCGGTGTGAACGGTTGGTTCTGCGATAGATGTAATCTGGGTAATGCATCTAGGTACTGACCCGAACTTAGTAACCTTTGTGACGCCTCCAGCGCCGCAATTGCGCCCGTGCCGCTGCCAACCGCCTGGAAATAGTGCTCGGGCAATCGTTTCAACTCATGCACACATTCCAGCATCACGGTGCCCATGCCGTCACGGCGAGCTATATTACGTGCACCACCCTCGGGAACCAGGTTCAGTGCATTGGCCATGCGACCGGAAAACGTGATCGCATCCGAATAATCGCTGTCTTGATTTACTGCAATGATGAAAACATTATCAGGTACCTGGAATGGCAAGACCAGTTTATATATGCTATTTTTTGGCACAACCACATACAGGTCGATATCAAAATACTGTGCAGCAAAAATGAACGCCCTGGCCGTATTACCCGCTGATGCGATCACCAAATTATCGATGCACCTCTCAGATGCACGCTGAAAAGTTGGTGGCGCCTCAAGTTCTTTGAACGTACATGTCACCATATTGGCATCTTTCTCCGGCCAGTAACCATTAAACGCTATGTAAAGGTTATTCAGACCAAGTTCTTTTGATAAACCATTGCTTTTATACACGATAGTCTGAGATCTTATCTTGTCGTTCCACTCGATACATGGCAACCAGGGTAGAAACTTCCAAAAGCCAGGAAGGTTCAAAGGTTTAAACTTCGAAACCTGGTAATCGGTCCTCACCAACGGCCCCGCGTTACCGCAGGATGGGCAAATATTAAGGAACACATCATCGAATGCGGCCTTGCACTCAGAACAATATAATCTATAATTACCCATGGTGGATGGTAAGTGCAATTTGGTTTATAATTATTTGGCATCCCGATATTTCAAAATTAATTTGTCAAAATTTAGATTGAGCATCTCGATATATTCTTCCTTTGCAATCACCTCTTGGCTCACCCTAGACAATGTATCCTGTGAGATCATACCATCATTAACAAGCTCGGAACCTGCCGTATGTGCGGCCGCAAGAATATCTTTCGCCGTTTTATCGTTCTTCACCATATATTTAAAATGTGCTCCATGCGGACGCAGCAGCGCACCTGCAAACTCGCGATGTGCGTTTACACAGATCGCCTTCAAATGGGTCAACATGGGTTCGAAATTATCCAATTCCCAAAAACCACACGTGGATATCAATACGATTTTACCGGCTTTAACATCGGGGCGCAGTGCATGACGGCAATGTCCATCTATCAATTCAAGATACGGCTCGAGCAATGGCAGCAGCCGGTCCAGCACATTCTTCATCGGCCCGGTCACACCATCCCAGTACACAGGCGAGGCAAACACCCAGACATCCGATCCTTTTAATTTTTTCAATAACGAGGCCATGTCATCATTCTGGCAGCACTTACCTGGTGTGTTTATCCAACACACAAGCTTACCCAGACATGGGTTGATCTTCAAGTTAGTTATATTTATCTCTTCCACATCGGAACCGGCCTCGCGTGCACCATTCAAGAACTCTTTAACGAGCTGGGCAGTATTGCCCAGTGATCTCAACGGACTGCCGTTCAATGCAATGATCTTCATGGAAACCAACACATGATTGATATCTTGATACTTTATTATTATGCTCTTAATTAATGTTTTTCAACCTATCAGTTACTTGATAATCCAAATCAAAATATATTTGATTCCCCATCAACATACTTCGGGGCGAAAACCATGCCAAAATACCACATGCACAAACACGAGCGCGAAATAACGAATGAAAATGAATTGATCGAAGTATTACAAAATGGCAAATTTACCACGATCGCCATGTGCAGGGATAATGAACCATATATAGTCACACTCAGCTATGGCTATGATAAAAACAATAATGCGTTATACTTTCACGCAGCATTAAAAGGCCTGAAACTGGAGTTCATAAAACATAACCCGAGCGTATGTGGAACCGTAATTGAAGATCTCGGATATGTTGAAGATGAATGTGAACAACATTTTAGATCGGTTGTATTCCGGGGAAAGATATCAATTATTGGTAATTTGGATGATAAAAAACATGGTTTGGATATCTTACTAGATCATTTGGAAAAGAATCCGGACCCCATAAAAATAAGAAATATAAAAAACGATGACAGTTATAATAAAATAACAATGCTGAAATTTGAGATCACAGAAATAACAGGAAAAACGACTAAAAAGAAATGAATGATTGAGATCTTTGGAGGCTAATGGTGCCGGATTTTAATAACGAACTTTGTGATAACTGCGGGGGGTGTGCGGCAGTATGCCCGACAAACGCAATCACGGTGTTCTTTGATATAATTGAAGTTGACCTGGAGCTCTGTAATGATTGTTTAGTATGTCAAAAGGTCTGTCCGGTCAAGGCAATTAGCAAGAAATAATTAGGATACAATTATGAAATTTGATAATGATGGATTTGGAATCATTGATGGATTAATATGAACTTTGATCATGATATAATCATTGTTGGAGCAGGCCCTGCAGGGCTTAATGCAGGACATTATGCAGCAAAATCCGGCGCAAAAGTGTTAATTTTGGATAAAAAAGATGAGCTTGGAAGACCGGTACGATGTGCAGAAGCGATAATTGAAAGTATTATCAAGGATTCCAATATTGATCCAAAACCGGAATTTATTTCAAATTACATAAATAATTTGATGTGTGTATCCTCCAAGGGTAAGATAATAACTGTAAAAACAAAACTAATGGGTTATGTACTGGATCGGGTCAAATTTGAGCAATATCTTGGCCGTCGAGCAGAGAAGAATAACGCTGAAATTCAACTTAGGAGAACAGTAATTGGATTTAACAAGAACAAATTATTAATATCGAAAAATAATGGTAAATCACAGAAGGTTATTACAGGTAAGATAATCATTGCCGCAGATGGTGTGGAATCTCGAATTGCTCGCTGGGGCGGTATTGATACTACACTAAAAATTAACGACATTGCGGTATGCTTTCAATATCATATGAAGGATATAGAGGTTGATGCACGTACAGTTGAATTTTATTGGGGACAGAAATATTCACCGCATGGTTATATCTGGATTTTTCCAAAATCGGAAAATTCGGCAAATGTTGGCATTGCTTCTATTGGGAAAAATAATTACAATCTAAAAATACTATTAAAAAAATTCTTAGCATCACGGTCGCCAAAAAGTAAGATCGTGTCTGAAAGTTTTGGATGTATACCTCAATGTATGCCGCCAAAACCAGTTGTGAAGAATAATCTAATTTTAATAGGTGATGCAGGCCGTGTGGCAATTCCAGTAACTGGTGCAGGTATAGGAAACGCTATGTTGACGGGCAAGTGGGCAGGAAATATCACCGGGGAAATAATTACTAATAACTTAAATTTAAATGAGTTATACAAATATGAAAAATTGATGGATAAAATACGAAAAAAAATCAAGCGTGCAAATCTCTTAAAACAAAAAATAATAAATGATGATAACATTTTCAACTTCTATTTTGCACTGCTTGCACCAATCCCATATATATACAAGTTGAGCCCAAAATTAGTTGAAAACTTCTTGTTGAAGAATATAAGATATTAATATTAATAACTGAGTATATTTTAATATTTTAATGATAAAAATGTTGAATATGCCTTGATAATAATAAGTTGTTCTATATATCGTTGGGATGGCGGGATGTTGTAAATGATACTGAGATATCGGGATGCATAAATGATTTAACGTAAATAAATCAAACATCCTAATAATAGATCGTAACGTCCAACATCCTAACAATTAATCGAAATGTAGAACATCCCAATAATAAATCGAAATATAGAACATTCTAGTAATTAATCGAAATGTAGAACTTACCATCAATCAAACAACAACTTCTCTGCAACCTTCGCAACAGGTTCGATATACTTCTTATCAGTTGCTACCATCACTGCCCAATCGGGAATATTTCTCTGCTGTAACGCCTTGGCCAGCGGTGTATATTTTGACAATGGTTTGACTGTTTTATCCAAGATATTGATATCAGTTTGATGAATTCGCGGCTCTGAGACCTTCAGTTCTTTTAACGGTATGTCGATTATCACATGGCCTTTCGGCACACCGGCTCGTGCAGCTATGGCATCTTCTAATGCCAGACGTTTATCGGGTGTTTCAAGTCTTAATAGCGCTTCACGTGTTGCATCATCCAAGTCGGTATGTTTCAGATGAAATGCGCGTTTGAACAGGTGCCGATATAGCAAAAATGTAATTAATTCGCCCTGAAGACCGCCAAGCTTGATAAATTTATGTACAAGCTCGGCCTCGGAACAGACGAGGAACTCTCGCAACTGCTCGGCGCCTAAACGCTCCAGAGCACGTGATAACATGAGTTCTGCGATCCGAACGGTCTTATGAAAATATACAGAGGAGTACATCAAAGTTCTTGCAACCAGCATGCCTTCCACGGCAGATAGGCCGTGTTTATTGATCACGAGGTCGTTATTAAAAACTTCGATCGTCTGTATAAGCCTGTCGATATCCAAAACACCATAAGCCACCCCGGTATAATGCGAATCCCTCAGCAGATAGTCGATCTGATCTGCATCGATCGTGCTGTGGATAATTTGGTAAAGATACTTCTTTGTATTGAAGAATTGTTGATTATCATGTATTGGTAGATCTTCAGTTAGCTTGATCATGCCGTCAAACTCTCTCGATTCAGTGCAAATTAGATCTATCACTTTTGCAGGATCAATATTATGGTTTTCCAATATATCGGAAATACTTTTTCTTGGTATATGGTTCAGGACCTGCTTATGATCATCATCGAGGATCTCTTCCTCACCTAATATTATCATGCGTGTCAGATCAGTATGTGTCAAGCCCAACCGTGTGCTGAAAAGATATTCTAAGGTATGAGAGTACGGTCCGTGCCCTATATCATGTAACAATGCAGCGGCAGCCACTAACGATCGTTCATCTTCATCAAGGTTCAGCGCGTTTGCCATGCGTGCGGCAACATGATAGGTGCCCAAGGAGTGTTCAAGACGTGTATGGTTTGCACCCGGGAAAACCAAATATGCCAGACCAAGTTGGTGGATACTGTTCAGGCGCTGAAGCTCCGGGGTTTCCAATAATCTCAGGAATGGTTGTATCAATTTGATGGTGCCATGTACGGTGTCATGGATGATCTTATATTCCACATCTGGTGTGCTATCACTTGAATGAGGCATGTTCGATAGAATTAAGTTTGCGTATTAATTAGTATCGGTTCACTAAAATAAGATAATGACTGTTGGGCTTTTTGAACCAAAGACAAAAAAATACAGGAACTTTAGAAATACGCACAAAACTATTGCCCAACAGTCATTGTGGGGGTATATTGGGGGAGGAGTATATTTAATCGTGAATTATCTGGTTGTCACCTCGTACTGGTCATTTTTAATTTATTCTCAATTATCTAATAAGTTGGATGTCCCATCTATTCAAATTATTGTCATCGATACCTGGGTCGAATTTACTTTTTACTCTAGTCAGATTAAATTTTGAATTTTTATTAATACTTTTTACCGAGTCGTTGCTATCCAGCCCTGTTAAGATTGCAATTACCTTGACCCTATCGTGAAGGCATGGATCCAAACGCGCACCAATAATGACCTCCACTTTTTTATTAAGATCTTTTGTGATGCCATTTGCGATCAATTCGGTGCTTTTCAATGTCAGGTTCGCGCCACTTGTAATATGTACCAACGCTCCGGTAACTTTTTTGAAATCGCAAGAGTATAGAGGATTATTGATAGTATTACGAATAATGGTTTCAGGATCTAATGTGGAGGCTTCCCCGTATAATATGGTGGCTGTACCTCCCGAATTCATAACCGACTTTAGATCTGCAAAATCAAGATTTATTAAAGATGGCTCGGTAATGGTCTCTGTTACACCGACTATTATTTCGGCGATCAACTGGTCTATCATGCCAAAGGCCTCGTTGATCGGTTTATTGCCCACATATTGCATCAATTTATTATTATCCAGAACGATCGTGCTGTTGGCAACCTGTCTAAGGTTTCGAACCCCGATCTTAGCCTTGGAACAGCGGTCGCGTTCGATGTTAAATGGTGTTGTTACTATTGCGATCACGATCGCACCTGCATCTTTTGCGATCTGAGCAAGAATTGGCGCTGAACCCGTACCGGTGCCACCGCCCATACCGGCTATCACGAATAGAAGGTTCGTATCTTTTAATATACCTTCAAAGACCTTTCGCGAAACCTCCATACTGCGTCGTGCGATCTCCGGGTCGCCACCTGCGCCACGGCCTTGTGTTAGATTCTTGCCGATCAAGATCTTTTTATTAGTATTGGCCAGCTGAAGCGCCTGGAGATCTGTATTAACCGCGATGATCTCTGCACCATGAATGCCCATATTGTTCAATAAACTGACACTATTATTCCCGGCACCACCGGTACCTATCACCATGATCTTTGGACAACCGATCAATTGTTCTTCGGTGGTATCAATATCGGCGTCTGTATCTAAAATACCGGGGATCTCATCTTCTCTGTTAATCACCACAGCGGTTGAATCTGCTTCCATAACAATACCTTCCATCATTAGCATTAAATTGATCTATTGTTCATATTTACCCAAAGTTCGATTATTTGATATTGATTACAATCCGAGAGATTCATATTATGCCTCTGTTCCATTTTCTTTCTAAGAATATCAATGACATTATCATCGAACTTTATTTTTTCAAGCATATTCTTTTCCTCTTGTTCTCATGACCGGCTAGCGTATTGAGTTAGGGGGTAGGGGACCAACCTGTGCTTGGCAGTATAGGATCGGCCCCCTGATTCTCACCGATTATCGTTTAAGTCCTCTTTGAGTGCATCCCATTATTCTCATAACGCATCCCTGGCCCTCTAGCAAGGCTATATTAGCAAATAAATGAACATTGAACTTGATAGTTATTTATTATACATATCATTAACAGCTTTTTTTTCTGCCAGTTCGTTTTGGTAATCGAACCGTGCAACCTTCAGTTGTTTCCATTTAGATAAATAGAAATCTTCCATCGAAGTCAGAAACCGATCCAATGACAGATGGATCGCGTTCTCAACATTTAACACATCTCCGGTGGAGACAAAATCCAATAATCTATTAACTGTATTACTAGGAAGATGGATGACGACCTTTTGCGAAGTAGGATCCTTAATATTTTCAGAAATGAAGTTCTCCAAGGCCAATCTAATGACCTGTGAACGGGATTTGATATCATGACTAAGTATGATCGAATCGATATCTTCCACTTGATCGGGGGTAAGCCGAATTGTGACCTTTTCAGTATTTAAACCCAAAGGATAACGCCCTCCGAAGATATTATATATCAAGAACGGTCAAAGATGATATTATTGCCAGACAATGATTAGCCATCATTATTATTAATGTCGGTCAAATGTAAGGCAAGTTTGCATATACTTACATCTTATTTAAAACCTTCTTATACAAAACTGCGTTGCATAAGGGTGATAGAACAACTGTTGTATGGCAGGTGACAAATGAGTTAGTTACACATTCCCCGATCATTTATTTACTGCATTTTTGTGTTTTGATTTGGATATATGATGTTGAACAGTAGTCGAGATGAATTAATAACGAATCGTGGTCGAGCTGAATTTAAACTGGATCGTAATCGAGCTGAGTTGATTCCAGGATTTGTCTTTAAAACTAGGTTTCAATTAATCAATAATCGATCAAGGCATCTGCCAATCAATAAAAAATCAAGACTACATCTCTACAATAACTTTGCTCGACTACAAAATAACAGTATGATATATTGAAATAATAAAACGCAAAACTTCATTTAACTTAATTAGATTAGAAATATATCGAAAAATATATCTAAGTATCGTGATCTTTTGGAATGGCGCAATTGTTTGCTTTGTCGGTGAGTTGATAGTATAAAATGATGGTCTCTATCTAGAAACCATCATTATCTGTATCCGGATCGTTCGGATCGGTTGCACCGTTCTCTACGCTGTCCACCAAGTGGTCATTATCGCTGTCCCAATCATACTGATCGGTACCTTTTGCTGGTTCGTCGCCATCGAAAATGAAATCGTTGTCAGTATCTACTTCAGCTTCGGACTCTGATTCGCTTTCGCTCTCCGATTCGCTTTCAGACTCGCTCTCTGATTCACTTTCGGATTCGCTCTCTGATTCGCTTTCAGACTCGCTCTCCGATTCAGACTCGCTCTCTGATTCAGACTCACTTTCGGACTCGGCCTCAGATTCGGATTCGCTCTCTGATTCGGATTCGCTCTCTGAACCTTCTGCCTCGGCCTCGTTTTCGTTCTCACCTTCGCCTTCACTCCCCGGGGGTTTTTCGCCTCCATCGGCGCCACCCGGAGTGGTTCCGCCCAGAACAGGTCCGACAAAACTCCAGCCGATCAACAATACCATTGCGGCAAGTGTGATTAACAATATTACAGACATTGTCGACTCTTTTTTCATTTCAATTCCTTCTATTATTTTCCTAATTGTAGTTAGTTATATATAAACTTTACATATTATTTATTGATTTATTGGTATATAATGACATATATCACGACATTAAACATTTACTTTTTTGGTTCGATCTTCTGAGCGGTAGGTGGAGCTGTAGGTGGCGTTGTGGGTTTTGCCGGAGCGGCAGCTGCGCTACCACCGGGCGGTAGCTGTGGTTGTTTTGGTGTTCCCTCTATTGCACTCGTCTCTGGTGTTTCCGGCGGTAAAGCTTGACCTCCACTGACGGGTCCACTTTCTAACGAGGATACACCCTTACGGTCCAAATCATCACCGAAATAGCTTGCATCATCCTCAACTTCATATGCCTCGCCAGGTTTCAAACCCTTGTCTTTTCCATATAAGCTCTCGCGCTCGGTTTTGGGTTTACGCTTACGCAGGATAACCAATACTGCAATTATCACAACGATAATGATAATGATTATAAATATGCCGATCGCAATTGTAGCTGTACTTTCCTGACTCGTCGATTTTTCTCCATCGTCCTCTGCGTGTTTTACTTTGAATCTGATGGTATCTACAATGCCGGGTGCACCATTTGGCCCAATTCCACCATCTTGTACAAATAGTGTGAGGTTGTATGTTCCTTGTGAAAATGTATGTTCAAATTTCAATTTCTCATCGCCGCCTGAATCTAATAGTTTATCCTCTTCAGTCCCCTGAGCTAACTTGGTGATATTTTTCGGGTCATCAAGGTCAAGATACCATTTGACTGTGATCTCATCGCCATCAGGATCCAGTGGGTAAGGCTGTGTTGTATAGATATTCAAGGATTTATCGGCGAAATACTCGCCATTTTTAGTTGGATTCTCGATATCAATGTCGGGTAAACTATTTTGGATCACTACCGATGTTTTGCCAATAGGGCCAAATTCAATACCGTCAAATGGCGTTATCTCAACCGTCCAGACATCTCCTCGTGTGGTAACATCTGCCGGAATGGTTCTGATATCCTCGAATCGATCTTGGGTGTTATCATTCATAAGCCAGCGATATGTAAATGTGAGATGGTCTCCATCCAGATCAACCTTTTGTGCAGGTTCAAGACATTCTAGCGGTGTTTTGGATGTTGGCATGCTGGGTACGATAATAACTTCCGGCACTTCAGGTATATTATTAACCACGGTGAATGTTATATTTTTAAATCCGGAGCGTGTGCCTTTACCCAATGCGAATACTTCAGCGTAATAGGTCGTACCATATTGTAATGTTGTACTTAGGTTCTCATCTAAAATTTCAATACTTTTTCTTGAGATCTCTTCAGCTTCAAATATTTTCCTACCAGAACGATTATGTCCTTCCCAGACCGAAATTGTAAATTGATAATCATTAGAGATATGCATCCAACTCAATTCTGGTTTTATACTATGCGTTTCCCATTCATCAGGAATTATCGATTTGCCGGACTCGACCTTGAAATCATACGGCGGATCGAGTATCGACCTAATTAACGAGCGATCACTACAATCCAATACTTCTTGATTGAAACCATCATCGATCACACCCACTATATAATAGTGGACGCCATATGTTAAATGAGTAATATCCCAAATGAATTGCCCCTTCGAACCGTCGTCATTTGCATATATGTAATCATTTTGATTTCTTTGGCCGTCGCCGTTAATATCTATTTGTATGGAATTCGCGTTTTCTGAAAGATTATTTACGAACGAGTTAGAATGGTATAAATATATCTTTGCGCCATCATCCAGGGCAGCTTCCGTACCCGAGTCCTCCCATTCTATTGAGAATAAAACATGACCGATATATTTAGTACTCCTTGGTGCGGTAATTCGTATATTCGGCGGTTCCGGTTTTTTCCAAAGTATATCGAGCGATCCGGGAGCATAACTGTATATTGTACTGACGCCATCTGTAATTACTCCGAAAATGGAATATTCCTCATCCGGCAGCTCATCTTCATCAAAGACCCAGGTATAACTATTGGGTGAATCATCCTCTTTGATGGTATCGGTAATTAATGTTCCGCTATATTTTTTGAATTTACCTTGATGATAATATAAGGAGATATCTGCATTATCGTCTACGTCCGAATCATCCCAGGTTATCGTGTACTCGCCGGTAACATCGTCAAGTGTTAGCCCGGTATCCTTATCGGGATTCAGGAGTTTCAGGGTTGGTACTTGATTATACTCAAGAAAGATATCATGAATTTTTACCCGGCCTTCGGTGGGGCATTGGACCTCGAGTTTAATGGGGATATCTCCGTTTTCATCAACTTTATCCTGATGCTCTTTGATATAATTATTTAATTTTTGGCGGAATGGATTTGATGTCACCTCGGGTGATACTGTCTCACCGTCTCCTACATTTAATGTACAGTTGTACCAGATGTTCAGATCATCAAACCGGATCCGGCCAGGTTCGCCGATCTTAACATCAAGGTTGAACTTGACCATTTCATTACCAAAATCGTCTAACCATAAGTTGTTTGCAACAAATTGCTCGTCATCCAATAGCTCTCTGATCGTATCTTTGAATGAACTGACAAGCTTGGTGGATGGATTGCTTTTTGTTAGATCTTTCTCCGCCATTAACCATTTTGTATTTGCTGCATCTTCTTTGATCCCTATTCTCGTGGTAATTGGCATGTCTGATGGTATCATGGACCTGATCACAACATCCGCATCGGTGCCGTCTGTCCAGCCTTTGCCGCTGTTGCGTGTACACCAGACAACATAAAACTTATTATTGAATACTATTGAGTTTGCATAGAAATCATCACGGCCAACACCATCACCGTCAAAGGGCGAGACGTCCTGGCGCACACTCCATTCATTACCATCCCAGTGACGAGTTACAATATCACCATCCGGGTTATCTGCCCAGCGCTCGCCTTGTTCGCGACGCCAGACCACATAGAGTTTGTTATTGAATATTGTGAGTTCTGGTTTGTTATCGTAACCGCCATTTGTTTCGGGATCTGTTAACTCGACGGGGTCGGTCCAATTGATGCCATCCTCGGTATAACGGATCACGATATCGTAATCAGTGCCATTGGTGATATTTGTATTTCGCGTTCGCCAGATACAATACAACCTGTTCTTACTTGTCACCGGGTCGGTATAAGATATCAATCGCGGATCTTCATCGGGTATGGAGGCTTGTTGGCCTTTGGCACCGTCGGGTGTGTCACCTTTAGGTGTCATCTCGATGAAATCACTCCAATTCTCGCCATCTTTTGAATATCTGTAAACTAGGTCCCAATCATATTTGGTCTCAACATCTACTCGCTTTGTCCAATTGCCTGATTCATTCACATATCTCGGACCATTGGTTTCCCACATGGCAAATAGTGTGTTGTTCCAAACGGTCAGCGATGGTGCAAAATCCATATCCCACCATCTATCCCCAGCGGTCAGGTCAAAACCGTTTGACCAATCACCGTCATCACCTGTATCACTGCTGGAGATGATGATATCTCCGCGGTTGCTCCAGTGCCACCAACTAACATTCCATTCATAATTATTATGCGTCGTATTCCCAGTGTTATTTGACATCCAGATACAGTATATTTTATTTTTGAACTCCACCGCATTTGGTCTTTGGTCGGTTATCGCCCAGGGACGGATCTCTGTGTCACTGATATCGCTGTCGTTATTTTTCGTATAATTTTCCTCATTTGCATTGTTGGTAGGATGTGTTATCTCTACATAAGGATCCCAGCCTGAACTTGGATCATACCACCGGGCAACTATATCACGATCCGTACCGTTTGTAAGACCGCCAGACCAGGTAACGCCATCAAAATTTGGGTAATTATAAAAGCTCATTGAGCCCCAGAATACGCCCATGCGACCATCGAATTCAACAACATATGGATGGAAATCGCCGGCTAAGTGTGTTAATCCAGCTGAAGAGGGATATGGCACACAGGTGTCTGGTGACGGGGTAAGCTCCATTGATTTCTGCAGCCAATTCACACCATCGGTGGTATAATTATATGAAATATCTGCATCTGATTCGCTGGTTTGTGTACTGTTATAATCTCGATAGAACACCCATAACCTGTTCTGGAACACGAATGGCATGGGATCCTGGTTCCAAGTTGCGTAATCTGGCAAGTTCAACTCGGTAATGCCTGGTTCCCAATGATCATATTCATAAGCCGTAATTTTAGTAGATGCACTGCTCACATCTGCATCTACAGGTAAAAGGAACGATAATGTGTCATTGTACCCATCACTATCATAAGTGAGGTTCACACGTACTTGACTATTAGAGAAATATCTCTGGTTGCCAAACGCACCATGACCCGTGCCCTGGTAGGCCCAATCGATCGGTAAAACTTCACCTAATTTCATCTCGATATTTTCTGGATACACACCATTATCATTCGCCAAGGTGGTGAAATTTACTGTCATCTTTGTAACATTTGCATCTGCGGGTATCTTTAAATATTTCACACCTGTACCGGGGAAATCAATAATCATATCGGCCGAGCCATCGGAAAACTTTGAAACGACTTTTCCCTCTGATTGTGGCATAAATAAAAACATATTCGTAAATGCTGACAAGACAAACACTAACAACAATATTACTGTAAAAATTTTGGACCGAGTCTTCATGGGATCACCCATAATTTGGCTTTTAAATTGATAATAAACAACCACTTAATATAGTTTGTGCATTCATATAATTATTTTAAAGTGATGGTTCATTAAATTTCTATTACACTTTTCTCCTTATTTATATGTAGTGTATTCATGTGCTAAATTGTAACATTATGTCATTTTTCATGTCATGTTTCACTTCATTTTACTGCCAACAAGTACAAAATGCGCGATTAACGCCTCAAGCTGGATACGTTCATTGCTTCCCTCGACCAACCTGAATTCCACATTACCTATCTGGTCCACAAGTTCAACTTTGGTGATATCTGGGATATCGAGATTGAACACTTCATGATGTATTTGTCGAATGATATCTTCACCCGAAAGGCCGTAGTTTATCAATAATTTATCCAAATGCTCCCTGGCCTTTAAAAAGTTGCTGGTAAGCGCCAAGTGCAACAACTCCTGAACATCTTCCGGGCGTGCCGTAGCAGAAGATTTGTATAAAATTTCATCGGTGATCTCAGAGCTCAGTACGGCACCGACCTGAAGGGCATTGATTGCCTTTCGCATATCACCACGGGCTACATATAAAAGTGCGGTATATCCATCTTCCGTGATCTTCAGACCCTCTTGAACCGCTATTTGCCCCATATATTTCTTAATGTCATCTTTGAGTAATGACCGAAATCTAAAAACTGCACATCTGGATTGTATAGGCTCGATGATCTTGCTACTGTAATTACATGACAAGATAAATCTACAGGTACCTGAGTACCGTTCCATTGTACGGCGCAATGCTGCCTGTGCCTCGGGGGTTAGAGCGTCTGCCTCATCAAGGAAAATGATCTTGAACTGCATTTTGCCTATGGGTTGTGTGCGGGCGAACTCCTTGATCTTTGTCCGCACAACGGTAATCCCGCGTTCATCAGAGGCGTTAAGTTCGTGAAAGTTCTGCAGCCACACCTCGCCATAAAATTCGTGTGCAAGTGCAAGCGCACTAGTGGTCTTGCCAGTACCCGGAGGACCTGCGAATAATAGATGGGGTAGATTGCCTGTGGATATATACGCTATAAGCCGTTCCGTGATTTCGGTCTGACCTACTATTTCGTCCAGTTTCTTTGGTCTGTATTTTTCTGCCCAGATCGCTTTCATGCGCTCCCCTGTAAATTGGTAGTAAAATTGATTAATAACATTCTATTCTAAATAGTTTACCTAAGGGTGATTAAAAGTATAATTATATTTCAATTATAAAATAATATTGAGAAAATTTTATTAGTTTGAATTACATATCCATTTTTCCATTTAAATTAAGATTCAATTAAGAAATTAATATATTTCACATCGGATCCCCCACGGTTCAAAATTAATTAATAAATACCCCTCGGTAATGGCGTTTAAGATTCGATTTCAAGTTCATAATGAAGGCGATCTATCTTCTTTCGTAATTAATAATAATTAAATACTACAAAATATTATCAATATTTATCAATAGTAGTAGAAAATATGGATATGAAATATCCAAACCTCGCTATAAAGCACTTATTAAAAACCGCACAAGGGGAGGAGGTTATTTGATGAGATTAAATTCAAGTGTGGGTAACACCCAGCTGAACATCCCTAAAAACTTTTCAATTGGACCTAGGAAGCAATGTAAGAACCAAAATAGCCTCATTGTGTGTAATGATCTTTCAAAGATTGATAAGCTTAGAAGACACAATCTCAATGGTATTCCGACCAAACAGGGTTTAACTAATTGTGCTGGTCTGACCAATGGCAGCGGCCTGACTAATGGAAATGGATTAACCAACGGCAGCGGCCTGACCAATGGTAACGGCCTTACTAATGGAAATGGATTAACTAACGGCAACGGTTTGACCAACGGCAACGGCCTTACTAATGGAAATGGTCTTACACTCCGGCACATGATAATTCATAAACGAAGACATAAAGAGTCAGTAAAACTGTTTAACCGCAGAAAAAGAATAATTAATGTGTTGGTTGCTATAATATTGATATTAATACCTATTGGCATCTATTTAATAGATTATCAAAATACTGATAGTGGAATAGTGATAGATGGAAATTTTCAGGACTGGAACGAAATAGAAGAGATCGATGATCGCGAAGATGACCAACTTTATCACCCCAATATTAATATTGTTAAGTGTAAAATGGTTAAAAACGATAACAGGATTTCCTTTTTTATTAGAGTTAAAGGAAGGATATTAGAGGGTAGCCAGGCCGAAGAAGGCGAACCTTATACCGACACGGTTAGAATATTTATAGATAATGATGCAAATTCAAATACGGGGTATATGATCAATGGCTTGGGTGCGGATTACTTAATAGAGATCCATGGTAAAGCCGGCCGGCCAATTTTTTCATCTCTGGCGAAATTTGATCCGCAATATGAAACAACAAAATATCGTAAACAGACCGATTGGAACGCATGGAAAATTATACAGACACCACAAGTTGCCGCCAGCACAAATCGACTTGAAACTCAAATAATACTGCCCGACATTAACAATAATAATGCATATCCTAATTCTAAAGTGAATCAAGATCAGGTGTATGCATATGTCCAAGTGGCGGGTGCAAACGGTGATGAAGACTTTTCTGATTATATTATAAATAATATCCCGAATCGCTTGGTAGTAACCCAAAATAGCCTCGCACCTAACAATCTAACCGAGCATGTCTCCGAGGTACTGGAAGTGAAATTTGAAGCTATTGGGAAAGATATTCAAGTAAATTCGATCTTCTTTACCCATGAAGGTGCGGGTAATTTAATAAGCGATTGGAAACCCACTATCATTAAAAAAGATACGATTTTAAAATATATTGCACGATTAGATGTGAGCTCATCAAAAACCGCGGACTTTGCTAGTGTGCGAATAGATTCGCCAAATGATATCTTGTTGTCAGACAATGTGCCAATTACACTCCATGGAACTGGTATGGCGGCTTACATACGTGCACCACCTAAAGAGATCATGATCGACGGTGCGTTCGGCGATTGGCAGGATATTGAGCCCGAAACGGACATACTAAATGATGACTCGGTGAATGGCAATTCCAATATAGATATTACAGATTATTATAGCATTAAAATGAAAGATAAATTATCATTTTATTTAAAAGTTGATGGCACTATGATGAAGGGTTCGAAGATCCTGGCCTCACCATTTCTTCTACCCAAGTCAACACCAGACATAAAAATCAATATTGAAGAAATAAAAACACATTCTGAGAATAGCTCCAATGTATTTTCAGAACTGCCTGAATTAATTGGTTTCGATATTGCATATATCTTCATAGATACCGATCGAAACCCGGTCACGGGAAATACTTTGGACCTGCCAATTGGCGCCGAATATATGGTTAAAATATTGGGTCTGGATGGAAAAATAATAGCTCGCGAGTTATATAAATATGAACCATCGGAAAGTGCCGATCATGATTGGGAGAAATTGGAGGAAGTGAAAGTATTTGCGGCTACAGATGCCAAACAACTTGAAGCACAAATTTCAACTGAAACGTTTATGGATCTTTCATCTTCGATCGAGGACATTAACGTGTATTTTATAATGACGGACTGGCAAAAAAACAAGGATGAGACGACGAGCCTTCAAGTGACCAAAAACATTCCGAATGAGGCCGAATGGTTAGCATCATGGTTATCCGATCAAGATACAAACAAAATTGATACTCTTGAAGGTACAAGAGGTTGGCCTTCAACAACTTTAGATAGCATAGGTACTGTGGGATTGCACACATCAATTGTGCTTGATAATAGTAATGATCCACATATTTGTTACTATAATTCTTCCGACAGTGCATTAAAATATGTTTATTGGGACGCTGGGCCCATGAAATGGAGCAATACAACTGTTGATGGAAATGGCATGACATACGATGTTGGAATGTACGCATCTATGGCATTAGACGGTGCCAATAATCCGCATATCAGCTATTATAATGTTACTGGCACTAGTTTGAAATATGCTCATTGGGACCCTGGGCTGATGAAATGGATCATTGAAACTATCGATGGTGCGGGTGTGAACGATGTTGGAATGTACACATCTATAGCAATGGACAATGTAGATATGCCACATATCAGCTATTATAATTCTACCAAGAATACTTTGAAATATGCATATAATAACAGCGGGGTTTGGAGCGTTGAAACTGTAGATGGTGGTGCAGGTGCGGGTGGGGACGATGTTGGAAAGTACACATCTATAGCATTAGACATCTTAAATATGCCACATATCAGCTATTATAATGTATCTAGCGCAGCTTTGTTATATGCATATAATAACAGCGGGATTTGGAGCTTTGATACTGTAGACGACAATGGTTACAATGTGGGTATGTACACATCAATAGCATTAGACGGCAGCAATAAGCCACATATCAGCTATTATAACGTAAGTGATACAGCTTTGAAATATGCCAACAATATCACAGGGACATGGAGCAATGAAACTATAGATGGAAATGGCACGACATACAATGTTGGAATGTACACATCCATAGGCTTTGACCAAGGAGGTATTTTACCATTTATTAGCTATTATAATGTAACCGGCGGCGATCTACAATGTGCGATTAATAACCTTATAAGTTGGTCCATAACAACTGTTGATACCGGGGGTGATGTTGGACAATACACATCTATTGACATTGATGGCTCTAACATTCATATAAGTTATTTTGATGTAACAAATGGAGATCTTAAGTATTGTAACAATATTCCTGAGTATCAAACACTTGTTCTTCCAATATTTATATTCTTGATTTTCATTGCAACGTTTTGGTCTAAAAAGAGATCTGGATCCAGATCCAGTAAGGGGGTGATTTAATATGACTAAAATATTATTCCGTAATAAAATATTTATCATTTGCTTCGCTTTATATCTCACTTTTATTCTGTTATCCATGGTTCCGTATATTGCCGAACATGAGATAAGTAGAGGTAAGATCACCGCTGGCGTATATGAATCACATTTGGTATTCCCCGAAGATGGCCAATACGGTCATTACGAAAGTGTGATCTTGAAAGACAAGGCAAAGACTGGAAAGATCGATCTGAGGTATGTATACGAAACCCATACCTTACATGTGGATAATGTAGAGAACATTAAGGAACTGGTAATTGATTCGCAATTGATGTATCAAAATAAATATAAGGAAGTGCTTGGAAGCAATCCAGCTTTTTCGAATCCTGATTATTATAAAACTTATTTTGAAGAAACAAATAACGGCGAATTTACGGTTATTATAGATACGGACACGCCCATGGATAAGCTACAAATTCTCGATGTGCCGCTACCCAACAAGGTTTTAGTTAATTATCTGGCCATTGAAGAGGATTGGTGGAATAATCAGACCCAGTACTATACAAAATTTGGAAATGACATTGTAATAGATTATATTCCCGAAGGAAGTACGACCGTTAGCTTTTATTTCCAAAAAGAAGGAATGGGTAAGAATCCCAATGCTTATTTTACAGCGAGCAAATATGTGGCCCTTGCTAACGAAGATATATCTTTCAATGCCACAGGGTCCTTTGATGAAGAGGGGTATATCGTGGATTTTATCTGGGACTGGGGCGATGGTGTTAAAGTATCAGGTAAAATTATGAAATACTCTTATTCGAAATTGGGTAATTATATAGTTACCCTAACAGTGCGAGATAATGATAATCTGGGAGATACTTTTTCAAGAAACATATCGATAGTCCAATCAGATACCGATACGGATGGTGATGGAGTACCTGATCTTACAGACCCTAATCCGGAGATCAAATTGGATACAGATGGCGACGGGTTATATGATGACTTTGAAACTGTGATAAGTAAATCGGATGTAAATAAAAAAGATACGGACAATGATGGGTGGGATGATGATATTGAATATGAAAAAGGAACCGACCCAAACAATCGAAAAAGTTATCCAGCAGAAAAAAAAGACCCTGGCCAAGATGGTTTAGACGCTGCGGCCATAACTAGTCTTGGTGCCATTGCTGCGATCGTTATAATTTTGATAATAATTATTTTACTACTTTTGAAAAAGCGGAAGAAAGGTGAAGGATCAGAAGAAGAAGAAATTCCAACAAAAAAGCCTTCAGACCAACAATTAGATCACGGCGCAGCACCTAAAACGCATTACACTCACACGGTGCCGGAGGCGCCAGAGACAATGACTCTTGAGAGGAAATTACACGTTAAACAACCGTCATTATCACCTTCACCCGTAATGCATCCGACCACCAAACCATCAACTACCACACCGCATGTATTTTTACCGCCCGAAGATGACAGCGGGGAGGTTCCAAATACCCAATTTAATCAACTTGGTTATTTATCAGATGTGAAAAAACCCGAAAAAACAGGGGCGGTTAAAGAGCCAGCCATTATGAAACCCAGTAAAATAAAAGGAATTAAATCTAAGAGGAACCCCAAAGAAGATACGATCCAACTATATATCTTAATGATCGGTATTAACAAACCAGTAGCCACAGCAATATATGATGCAGGTTACACCTCATTATTGAAACTTGAAAAAGCAAATGAAAAGGATGTAATGAAAATAAAAGGCATTGGCCCTAAAATTGCTAAGCAAATCAAAAAAACATTTAAGTAATAAATTAAACAAATGGTTTTAGCATTGAATAATTCAAAATCACATGAGCTTGGTTTTTGTTTTTAGAGGAATCAGATTGGATTATGACTTGGGAATAATTGGTGCAGGTCCGGCCGGCCTTTCTGCGGCCATTTATGGCAAGCGCGCCGGGCTGGAAGTGGTGATATTAGACAAGTCTTTTGGTGGCGGGACGGTTACGATCAACCCCGTGATCGAGAACTATTTGGGATTTGATAGTATCACTGGTGCGGAGCTGGCTGCACGTATGCGTGACCACGCCGAGAAATATGTAAAGATAAACATGAGTGAACACGTTACTCAACTAGAGGTGATTAATGACCGAATAAAAATAACAACCGATAAAGCTACATACAGGGTTGGTGCGGTCGTAATCGCAACAGGCTCAGAATATCGCCGGTTAAATGTAAGGGGCGAAGGTAAGTTCCTTGGTCGTGGTGTTTCGTATTGTGCTACATGTGACGGGCCGTTCTTTAAAAATAAGCGTGTTGCAGTGGTAGGTGGCGGGAACAGTGCGGCAGTTGAAGCGCTTTACCTCAAGGGTTTGACAGATGATCTCTTTTTAATACATCGTCGCGACCAACTACGCGCTGAAGATATATATGTTAACCAGCTCAAGAAAAATAATATTGATATAATTTTTAGTTCAACGGTGGAAGAGATTTATGGTGATGAGGTATTAAAAGGTGTGAAATTACATAATAACAGTGATGATAAAATGTCCGAGCTTGCGTTGGATGGGATTTTTATTTCAATCGGAAACATGCCCCAGTCTGAGATCGTAAAGATCCTCGGTGTTGAACTGGATAAAAGTGGATATATTAAGGTTAATAATAAAATGATGACAAATATTAACCGTATATTTGCCGTTGGTGATGTTATCGGCGGTATACGGCAGATCTCAACTTCAGTTGCCGAGGGGGCCACGGCCGCACTTAATAGTCTGGAGTTATTAGGTAGAAAATATCCGTTTTAATGATCACGATCATTCATATAAGTCCACGCCAATGGTCTTCAATCCGATCTTTGGAATTTTCGGAAACTTTCTTTTATGCCGATTTCTTTCCACGCGTGTTTTGAGATTGACTATTTTTTTTTCTTTTAAGCCTAATCCTTTTGCCAGCCTTGATGTAGAAATGTTTCGTTCCAAACCGAACAATATTTTATCGATCGTCCCGTAATCCAATCCAAGTTCGCCCTCGTCCGTCTGACCCTGGACCAGTCCGGCAGTGGGCGGTTTTGAAATTATGCTGTCAGGCATCTCCAGCAATCGAGCAAGTTCTCTGACCTGAGTTTTATAAAGGTCGCCAAGCGGTGCAACATCGGACCCGCCATCACCAAATTTCGTGAAATATCCCAGGAGCAGTTCACTTTTATTACTGGTACCCAATACCAACTGGTTTTTGGTATTTGCTAGTAAATAAATAATATTCATTCTGATCCGAGCTTTTAGATTACCGATCGATGTCGGGTCCGGTTCTATGACCATAGCTTCTTCAATGAACGATTGCAGAATTTGGTCGATCCCAATTTCAACTAATCCAACACCGCACTCTTTGGCGATCGAATGTGCATCAAACGTGTCTTGGTCTGGCGTTGTGCTCTCAGGTAAAAACAATGCAGTGATCTTGTCAGGTTCAAATAGTAGTGTGCATATCTTCAAAACCACCGCCGAATCCAGGCCGCCGCTTAAACCAAATACTACACCATCCGCACCCGCATCATCGACCTTGTTTTTAATATACCGTTTGATAATTTCCAAGTTGTCTTTACTGAATTTGACCTCATAACCCATGAACATTACCACGATTACAGATTATTAGATGCCTATTTATTTATAATAATATTAACTTAATCCCCTTAAGTATATCCCAATTAATAAAGTTGGTGAAAAAAGTATGAAACTCTCGCTGCCGCAAAGGTTCCATAAATACTACGATAAGAAGAATAATTTTGAAATAATAAAAAACGAACTTGATCGAACTGAGGCAGATCTAACAGTATTCCCTGAATTATTCCTGACTGGCTACAGTGTAAGGGACAAGATCTCCGAACTGGCAGAACCAATTACTAGTGAGTTGATCGTTGAGCTCTCAGAATTGGCCGAGAAACGCAAACGTGCCTTGGTTTTCGGCATGCCGGAGCGTGATACTGTCCAGAAAGGACGGATATTCAATACCGCGGTATTCATAGATAAGCAGGGCACGGTAGGTCAATATCGCAAATTCTTCATGGTCAATTTTGGTCCATTCGAAGAAAAGAGATATTTTCACGAGGGCAACCTGTTGCCGATCTTCGAGGTCGATGATGTAAAGATCGGATTAATAATATGTTATGATATCTTTTTCCCGGAATTGTCAAAGGCCTATGCACTTAGGGGAGTAGATCTTATCATTTGTATATCTGCAGGCCCCACCACAAGCAGACCGTTTTTCGAGATCATGATCCCCGCACGCGCCGTGGAGAGTACTGTATTCTTTGCGTATTCGAACCTGATCGGCCCTGAAAAGAATTTGACATTCTTCGGTGGTAACACGGTGATCGACCCGCGCGGGAAGGGACTAGCCAAGGGTGAATATTTCAAAGAGGCCGAGGTGGAGGCCGAGATCGATGTCGAGAGCCTGGATTTTGTCAGGTCACAACGGCCAACACTGCGCGATACGCGAGGTGAACTGTTTGAGTCTGTTAGGGATATGTTAAAGCCGAAGACAGATTGATTGTGATTATAGATTGTTAATTTAGGTATGAGGTTTGAGTACACTACGATCTTTTTCTAAAGTCAATCGTTTGAGGTTTGAGTACACTCATCCCTAGGGATGTGGGATGTGGAACGATGTTTGTTTGATTCAAAGTGTGGGATTAGAGTAGATTAAATGTTGCTCTGCTCGCTTGAGGTGAGAGGAGAAAGGAAAGAGGGCAGAGGAAAGAGGGTCAAGATATTATTGATAAAACCCACTTCCCACTAACGCTTAAAATCATGATCGCTGAGAAGTGTCCTCTACCCACTTTCCTTAAGATATGAGATATCGATTAACGACCATAAACTCTAAATCACAAAATCCATATTCACATCACTCTAAACTTAAAAACTAATCCGATGCGGCCCCGTAGTGTAGCGGTTAGCATAAGAGACTCTGGATCTCTTGGCACCAGTTCAAATCTGGTCGGGGCTACTCATTTTTTTGGATTTGTTTTTGTTGAGGAAAAAAATGAGTAATCACCAATAACCATGTTCCAATAACCAAATAAGCTCCAATCATCAAAAATTCAATGAATCAAACAACAATTGATCCGTGTTTGGTTATTCAGTCATTGGTTACTGGTTATTATTTGGTGATTGTTGGTTGGTTATTGGTTATTGCAATTAGCAATATTATATCATAAAACAAGATCTCTTCAACAAAAAAAATATAAGGGACTTTCTCGATTGCCCCAACTATTCGTTGGAAAATGATTAATGCAATCACCAAATTCCAATGACCAAATAAACACCAATTTTCAACAACTCAATGATCCAAACAATAATCCATCCGTGTTTAAGTAATTCTGTCATTGGTTATTGATTATTATTTGGTGATTGTTGGTTGGTTATTGGTCATTCCAATAAGCAAAGCTAATAGTAATGAATGCAATAATAAGCAATGGCGCTCCCGTAGTGTAGACCGGTCAATCATTTTGGCCTCTCGAGGCCTTTCTTTTGCCTGGCAAAAGAAACCCCTGGGAAAGAAAACCAGGAGCCATTGATAGCCAAGGACTCGGGTTCGAATCCCGACGGGAGCATTATCTCTTTTTTAATAAATTGATAATGCATAGTTAATGTTCTATGCGTAATTGAGATTCGAACCCTAGAAAAAAATATGAATACATTATGATTAAATCTTATTTTGTTCTGCCCTAAAAATTCCTTCAATAAGAAATTGGAAATAAATGGAATTTTTACGACTCGGTTACGAATCCCGACGGGAGCATTATCTATCTTTTAATGAATTGATAATGCATAGTTAATGTTCTGTGCGTAATTGGGATTCGAACCCTAGAAAAAAATAAGAAGGAATTATAATTGAATCTTATTTTTTTCTTGAGCTAAAAATTCCGATGATTTGATATTGAATAGGATTGGAATTTTTACCTCTCGGGTTTGAATCCATTTGTTGTATTAAGATATAATCTGAAAATGTATTGTCCTCACATATCATTACAATTGTTCGATCGTTTAAACAAAATAATCCTCAGAGAACGAGCAGGCTTATCCCAGAGTTTTGGGATGAGCGTAAAACTTTTTGCGAGGGGTAAGCCAGCGGAGTTAACTGCCAAAAAGTTTCCGTTCGAATCCCGACGGGAGCATTATCTCTTTTTTAATGAATTGATAATGCTTAGTACTACTTTATTAGTTGAAAAATTTAATGAATTATGCATGGAAAATGGTGGATGGTGAATTAGGTGTGAGGAGAAAGGAAAGAGGGAGGTGGGAAGAGGAAAGAGGGTTGAAATCTTGTCGTTAAAACCCACTTTCCACTAACGATTTAAATCATAATCGCTGAGAAGTGTCCTCTTCCCACTTTCCTATCACCTACTACCTATCACCTACTACCTATCACCTACCACCTACCACCTACCACCTAATTTTAATCTACACATCAACATAATTTTCCTCTCACCTCAAGCGAACGCAGTGAGCGTACTCTCACCTCAAACCTCACTAAGCAACAATCAAGCACATTTTGCCCTTAAAATTACCAACCATTCACCATTTTTATATCCAATAAAAATTGAGAAATGAACCAGATAAATTAATATAGAATCATGCCATCCTTGAGAGATATCTTTGATAGAAAATCATACGAGGAATACTATTGAAACGTGGTTCACGAGCCTGGAAGAAAAAAGGTAAACAACGCTGGAAATGGCGAAAGAAAAAGATGCGAAGGCGAAAGCGCAGTGCACGACGACAAAAGTCATAAACTATTTTTTTTAGTTCTTCTATCCCACTTAAGGGATAAAGAAAAGTTTCATAGTGATTTGTATAGTTTTGAGTTTCAGGTTTAAAAATGACAAATTCCAATTCCCTACTCAACAATAATAATTCCATTCCCTACTCATCGATATTACTTCCATTCCCTACTCAGCTATATATTAGCCATTCCCATTGAATCAATTAATAAGTTTATTATTATTCCCAAACTCTACACCTGAAACTTGAAACTTCTTATCACATTAACATCGGGAATTAATTTAAATATTAATTTTGATATATGTGGTTCGTCTACCTATACAACCAAACTGTGGGAGTATGGGGTAACCCGGCAGCCTAGTGGGCTCCAGTTATGGAGTAACTAAATAATTTAGTTGCCCTACTAATGATCCATTAGGGATGATGACCAACGGGTCTGCTGAAGTTAAGTCCAAGACACCAATTCTTGCGTGTCGATGATGACTAACTGGAGCGATGACCTATTAAAATGTTCCTTACTATGTTTGGAACATTTCAGGTGATACCCGCCGATCTGGGTTCGAATCCCAGTACTCCCACTCTTCTTTTTTTGAAAAAAAAATGTTGGGAAGTCATGAGTCGAGGGTCCAGATTCATGATTTATTTTTCAAAGTTTCTTGACTACCTGACTCTCAACTCACCGAGTCTTGACTAATAATTACAAAGTAATCTAAATTTACTCGTACTTCAGCTCTTTCAATATCTCCTGCGCCCTGTCCACCCGCACCTTCTTTTCTTTTAACATTATCCCAACCACTTTTTCCACCAACTCTGGCGGTGCACCGGCGGTAACCGCAACATTACGCGCGTGCAGCCGCATATGGCCGTGCTGTATCCCGGTGGTGGCCAGTGCGCGCAGTGCACCCAGATTTTGTGCCAGGCCGATGGTTGCAACGATCTCGCCCAGCTCGTTCGCACTTTTCACACCGAGGATCTTTACATTGGTCCGTGCAGTGGGGTGTACCTTTACGGCCCCACCGATCAGCCCCACCGCCATTGGAACTTCGATGGTTCCGATCAGATCACCCTCGGAATCCCTCTTCCACTCGGTAAGCGGCTGGTAGCCCTTTAACGCTGCAAATGCATGCGCACCTGCCTCAATGGCCCGGAAGTCGTTACCGGTGGCAATGATCACTGCATCGATGCCGTTCATTATGCCCTTGTTATGTGTAGCACATCTATACGGGTCGGCCTTTGCAAACGTGTAAGCTTCAAGAATGCCGTCGATCACTTCCTCACCGTTCTCGCCGCCGATCACCTCAGGTGTTACCTTAACTCGTGCACGTGCTAGACGATAACTTGCAAGGTTGGATAATATGCGCAGGTACACACGTCCACCCGTGAGCTGTTCTAACTGTGGTGCGAGTGCTTCGGCCATGGTATTGACCGCGTTTGCGCCCATGGCGTCGCGGCAGTCCACCAAAATATGCGTGATCACCATCGGCCCCAGCTCTGTATCCAAAACCCGAACCTCCAGGTCACGCGCACCGCCGCCAAACTTCACCAGCATGGGGTCCTGGGCGCTCGCCAGCTGGATCAGATCACTCTTGGCGTCCAAGATCTTTTCTTTGGCCTCTTGCGGGTTATCCACATTTGTCAACTGTATCTGCCCGATCATGATCGGGTCAGTGCTGCTGGTGGTAAACCCACCGCATTTCCTGGTCAATTTTCCCATGTTGGAAACCGCTGCGATCACCGAGGGCTCTTCGGTTGCCATTGGGATCACATAGTCTTTACCATTTATCAGAAAGTTCACCGCCACGCCCAGCGGCAGTTCCATCACACCGATGACGTTCTCCACCATGCCATCTGCTTTTTCGATGCCAAGACTGCCCGGTGTGCTGATATTTTTCGCCTCTTCCTCAGATAACCCGGCAAATTCGGTCACGAACTTTAAACGTTCTTCGGGTGTTAATTTATAAAATCCTGAATACTCTGATGATTTTGTCATTTTCATCACTTTTTTTTCTTGTGAAATTATTTATTATATTTTATCTATATTTTATGAAATTCCAATATACTATGGAACCAAGGGTCAGGGGTAAGGAGTTAGGGGATCGGGGTGAGGTTAATGTGATTAATTTTTAGATTTGGTTTTTGGGCTTTTCTTAGGGTTTTGTCGTATTTGGATTTGGGGACTCCCGACTCTCGACTTATACTTGTTCACATTGGAATAATTCCATGCTTACGCTTCGGTGGTTGTGCATCTTTTGATTCATAATGTCTAAACCTAAATATCAATTCCTTTCGTAAATTTGCGGGCTCCACCATACCATCCACAATAAGCTCGCTGGCCAGTTTATAGATATCGATATCATCCCGATACTCTTTACGCAGTTTTTGAATTAGTGCTGGCCGTTCATCTTTCGGTACTTGAACGATCTTATTATAGAACACCGCATTTATAGCGGCTTCCGGGCCCATGACCGCGATCATGGCGGTTGGCAGCACAAGACAGCTATCCGGTTCATACCCCGGACCAGCCATGGCGTATAACCCGGCGCCATACGCTTTTCGGACGATCACCGATATCTTTGGCACCGTGGTCTCGGAGACTGCAAATATCATCTTGGCCCCGGCACGAATTATACCGCCGCGCTCCACATCTGTTCCGATCATGAAACCTGGTACATCAGCCAGAAATAATAGAGGAATATTGAATGCATCGCACATCTCAATAAATCTCGCACCTTTATTTGCAGACTCAGAGAACAACACACCGCCCTTAACCGCCGGTTGGTTTGCTATTACACCGATCGACTTACCCTCAAGCCGGGCAAGACCTGTGATTATTTCAGGTGCGTAGAGTTTCTTTATATCGAAGAATGAATCCTTATCCACAATTCGCTCGATCAGTTCATACATGTCAAAAGGCAGATTTTCATTCTCTGGCAATATCTTTGAGATCTCTTCGGTAGGTTTACTGGGTTCAAGATTCAATAACGGTGCTGGCTTTTCATTGTAATTCTGTGGAAAATATGTGATGTATCGACGTGTCAGGTTTATTGCCTCTTCTTCGGTTTTTACCAATATATCACCCATGCCGCTGACCGTGCAGTGCATTCTTGCCCCGCCCATCTCTTCGAGCGTAACCTTTTCTCCTATCACCATCTCCGCCATGCGCGGTGAACCCAGGTACATGCTGGCATTACCCTCGACCATGATCACGATATCGCAAAATGCGGGTATATAAGCGCCGCCCGCCGCTGACGGGCCGAACAAACAACATATCTGCGGTATAACACCGGACAGGTTAGCTTCGTTGTAGAAGATCCGCCCGGCTCCGCGCCGACCCGGGAACATATCTATCTGATCAGTGATCCTTGCACCGGCAGAATCCACTAAATATATGAGCGGCACCTTTAATCTTGAAGCGGTTTCCTGGATGCGCAGTATCTTTTCAACGGTTCGCTTTCCCCATGAACCGGCTTTTACGGTTGAATCGTTCGCCATCACACAGGTTACCCTATTATGGATCTTACCAACAACGGTGATAACACCATCTGCGGGTAATGTCTCATCCATACAGTTCGCTAACAACCCATCCTCCAATTGAAATTCCGGGTCTAGCAAGAGTTCCAGTCGCTCACGGACGAATAGTTTATTCTGCGCCTTCAATTTTTGATGATATTTATCGGCGCCACCTTTTTTTATACGTTCGACCTCGTCAACAACTTCCTTTTCATTTACCGTGTCTTTGCACTCCTGTTCAACCATATTATTCACCTTTGAATACTGGTTTGCGCTTCTCCTTGAATGCCGCTAACGCCTCCAGACGGTCCTTTGTAGGGATACATACTTCATAGGCTTCGGATTCTATCACTAGCCCTCGGCCAATATCCACATCCAATCCTTGGTTTACCGCGATCTTTGCCTGCTGGATCGCAATTGGAGAATTATTGCAGATTTTTTCGGCCATCTCCATGGCAAATTCCATTAATTTACCCTCTGGTGCGATACGATTGATAAGACCTATCTCAAGTGCCTCTTGAGCTGTCAATTGAAGTCCGAGAAACAGCATCTCCTTTGCTTTTCCGCGTCCGACCAGCCTCGGCAGTCGCTGGGTGCCGCCACCACCAGGGATTATGCCAAGTGTGACCTCGGTGAGGCCCATTCTTGCATTCGGTGAAGCGATCCGGATATCACAAGCAAGTGCAAATTCCAAACCGCCGCCCAATGCAATACCGTTTATCGCACAGATCACAGGTATTGGTAGGTTCTCAATATTTGTGAAAGTATCTCGAATGGTGTGTATGTATTGTCGCACTTCTGACATTGTCATATTTTCACGCTCTTTCAGGTCGGCACCGGCACAGAATGCTTTATCACCTGTACCTGTTATTATTACAACCCGAATATCTCTGTCGTAATTCAGTTCTTTAATAAATTTTGCACCAGCAGCTAATGTTGACCTATCAAGCGCGTTCATTCGCTCGGGTCTGTTCAAGGTTACGATCAGGATATGCCCTTTACGCTCGGTTAAAATTGAATCTTCAGTCATTTTCTATCCCCCCGGTGGGAAGCCCAAGAAATATCTTTTACTTCAAAACTTTTAATGCCCATTATTAAAGTTAATAGATAATAATTTATCGGTTTTGTGATGACGCATATTAGAATGTGGGAATGTGATGATCTTTTGTAGAATATGGGAATGTGATGGTTTTTTGTAGAATGTGGGAATGTGATACTTGTTTGTAGAGCATGGGAATGGGGAATGTGATTAGTTGATGATGATTATGGGATTGGGTAATGCGATTTATTCCTACTGAGCAGGGGAATGTGATTTATTATTACTAAGCAGGGGAAAGGAAATGGCCATTTAATTTCCTATTCCCTTATCATCTTAATTTGATCCAGTACCTTATCATTAATATTTATTCCATTCCCTATTAAAAATCTGAATTTATAAAAAAATGCGATATTTATTGATCGTTTTACATAGCATTTTTTAATTAGTAAGATTTAAATAAATTTAGTGAATGTAAGAATGAAAAACAGGGGATTAGAATCTTAGGATAATAGAATAAAATAATATATAAAATTCATAAGTATTCTAATAATTCAACTCAAACGAGTGTGATGGCCATGCCATGCCATAATGAAGAGCTCAAACAAAAGATCAAAACGCTGAAAGCCCGGAAGAACGCGGTTCTTTTAGTACATAATTATCAACGCCCCGAGATCCAGGACGTTGCCGATCACTTAGGTGATTCACTGGGTTTGAGCATAAATGCCACAAAGACCGATGCAGATGTGATCGTGTTCTGTGGTGTGGATTTCATGGCGGAAAGTGCAAAGATATTAAACCCCTCAAAGATCGTGGTTCACCCAAATGCGGCTGCAGTATGCCCCATGGCCGCCATGGTTTCTGCGGAGGATGTGCGGGAGTTATTATCCACCCACCCAAAAGCTGAAGCCGTGGCATATGTCAATACTTCTGCGGATGTCAAGGCTGAAGTGGATATATGTTGTACTTCTGCAAACGCCGTAAAGGTGGTTGCCAGCCTGGCCGCACCAGAAGTGATCTTCGTACCCGATGTCAATTTGGGTTTATATGTCAAACGTTTTGTGTCCGATAAGGAATTTCATTTTTCATCAGGGTACTGCCATGTACATCAGGGTATAATGAGGTCCGAGTTGGAAATCCTCAAAAAAGCACACCCTGACGCTGAGATATTGGTCCATCCCGAATGTATACCCGAAGTGATCGATTTCGCAAATTTTGTATTTTCCACTGAAGGCATGGCACGTCATGTTAAAACCTCGGAGGCAAGTGAGTTCATAGTAGGCACCGAGAAAGAGCTGTGCTACCGCCTGGAAAATGAGAACCCGGGCAAGATCTTCCATCGTGTAGATTCTGCACTCTGTCCTGCAATGAAACAGATCACGCTCGAAGATGTATTGCACAGCCTGGAGTCGCTCACACCCAGAATTGAACTCGACCACGGCATCATAGAAAAAGCAAAAAGGCCGTTACAAAGAATGATCGATCTGGCATGATCGATGTTATTTATATTAACTGCACTTTTGCGTTTTGATTGGATAGAATAATAATTTTAGTTCAACGAGATGGTCGATCGGTCAGCTAGTCAGTTAGTCAGCTAGTCAGTTAGTCAGCTAGTCAGCTAGTCAGTTAGTCAGTTGGTCGACTAGTCAACTGGCAGACCGATCGACCGATAGACCGGCAGACTGGTGGACTACATCTCAACACCTATAATTCCATCACCATTAGCTCAATCTACTATTCAATCAGCTAACTTACTCTCTACTATTTATTTGAAAACGCAAAACTTCAATTATATTAAAATATATTCTCATTATTTGGTGGTAAGACTTGACAGATTATTCCAAGGCATCAGAAGTAAGAACCGAGAAAGTGGAGGGTCATGAAATAATTGCATTTCCCACAAATGGCCATCAACCTGAAATTGAATGGGAATACCCGGAATTCCAGTGCCTCTGCCCGGTTTCCAGTCGACATGATCAGGGCATTGTACTTATCAGATATTCTCCCAATAAAAAAATACTGGAGAGCAAGTCTGTGCGTGAATACCTATCGCTGTGGCGTAATAAACACATCTGGCAAGAATACGTGACCGAAGAGATAGCTGAAACATTATATCGAGCTTGCGCTCCAAAGTGGCTGATCTTGGAGATCGAATGGGCGCCGCGAGGTGGTATTGCTGCAAGAACCATATCTAAAAAGGGAGATATTGATAAATAACTTTGTCTGACATAATTAATGATTATTTATACAAAAATATTTATAAGGTTTAAAGATATCAAGACGCAAGTCCCAGAATAAATAATGAACTGATGAAAAATTGAGTTTACCTATCGGGAGATATTGGAGAACTTTTAATTTAAGGGATAATTAATGTTTGTTTACAAATGATCGGAGGTTTTTACCATGAGTAAGATTGGAAAAAAAATGTTTTTTAGTTTGAAGATCTTGATTACAGCTTTGATCTTGTTGGTCCCGGTCGGGCTAACACTGGCAATGACCGCACACCATGAAAATGTTGTTGAAGATGGTCAATTGCCCTTTGCAGGCGAGACAAAAGAACTCGGCTTTGAGCCTATGGAGGTCGTGTCTATGCGCACCGAATTATCCAAGACATTCGATAACGGCGACGGTAGTTATAAAGCGGTGCTCTATCTCGATCCGATCCATTATCCGGACGGTTTCGGAAATTGGTTGGATATAGATGATTCAAAACCATTGCTAGGCTCACGATCACGAGACATTGGAAGTTTGATCACTTCAAAGGATACCATGATCTCAACTTCGTTTGGCCAAGGTGGGAATGAAAATTTGAACATCGGTGCAGATCTAGATCTTAAATTGTCACATGATGTCAGCACTTCATCGGGTTTTTATCCATTTAGGATTCTATTAAAATACGATATTGATTCACTTTCTATACCTTCAGGTGCAGAGATCAAAAGTGGTGATATAAAAATATATTATTATCAATCCGAAGGCACCGCTGGCGACCCAGGAGTTTCCACACCATTGTCAATAACGGGATATCCTATAACAAGAGATTGGGTTGAAGGTACTGGAACCTGGGCTGCTGGTACAACCGATGGTGCAACCTGGAACACTTATGATGGAGCAACTGCCTGGACATCAGGGGGTGGCGATTATTCCTCTACTTACACAGGCTCAGGTTCAACACCTTCAGCATATGGTTGGACTACAATTAATATTAAAAACATTGTCAAGGCATGGGTTGATGGTTCTATCTCTAATTATGGTGCAATTTTAATAGGTGCGACCAGCCATGAGTTTCTGAAAACGTTTAGAAGTTCAAATTACGGCACATCCAGCGACAGACCTAAATTGGAAATCGACTATGTCTCAAATTATCCACCCACTATAAATAAACCCATATTGGACTTAAAATTGGATGAGGATCAGCCAACCGAATATATTGAACTTAATGGTAATTTAAAACCATTAACCGGACTATTCAAGGATACAATTGGCGAGGTTTTATCATTCTATGTCTGGACTGGCGCTATATGGGTCGGCAGCACCGGTGGCGCTTACGAGAGTAATATTTTAACGGCTAGCATTATTGGCGAAAACGATACTTTAGAGATAAAATTAAAGGCAAATAAATATGGTACAGATACTATCAAGGTAAATGCAACGGATTCGGAATTTGCTTCCAAAGAATATGAGATCCCTGTTACGGTTAAACCCATCAACGACCCGCCAAAGATCAATAAGACAACCGATTGGAAATATGATGAACCCGAACCGACCATCGTACCCGGAAAGATAACCTGCAAAGAGGACCAATGGTCGAACTTTACTGTTACGGCCCGTGATATCTTAGAACCGGCCGATAATAAGAAATTGATCTACAGTTGTAATAACACAGACAGTTATGCCGCCTTCTTTGAGATCGAAAGCAGTACTGGTAAGGTTTCGTTCAAACCAACCGATCTTAATGTGGGTGTCTATTACCTTAAAATAATTGTGGATGATACGAACAGTGTGAATAACATAGGTAATTTACCATTCACGCTCGAGGTTGAAAACGTTAATGATCGGCCGTTCATCCAGTATGTATCGGATCAAGAATTAACACCTGATGATGAATCAGTTCAATTAAGAACTACAGCCATAGAGGACGAAGAGTTCATATTCTTCGTAAGTGCCTGGGATGAGGATTTCGATCTTGATGATAGTGAAGAAGATCTATCATTTTCCATACAACCTAGTACATTTCAGATCCAGAAAGATATTGGTTATTTGGCGAGTGCTACAGTCAGATTTACCCCATCAAATGACGATGTTGGAACCGCAAGCGCTTATATAACTGTCACCGACCTAGAGCAAGCAGACAGTATTCTTGAAATTCAGGTCATTGTAGTCAATCAAAATGATAAACCGGAATTCACCAGATTCTATTACAAGACCTCGGAGAAACCCATACAATCACAGCTTTTTGACCTTGAGAAACTTGGTGCGGGTTATAAAGGAGCAGAATATGAGCCATATGTATTTAAGATCGAGGCAACCGATGTAGATATTGATGATGAGTTGGAGTTCTCGGTTGGTATTGAGGGTAGAGGTCTGATTACTAGTAACTTGATGCATAAGATCGATGATGTAACCAACAACCCGAATATGAAGCAGATAACAATTACCCCTGACCGCCAGGCCGGACGCGAGGGTACAATTGGTGTCAATGTATCTGTGAAAGATCTATCAGATGCAGAAGAATATGTTGTAATACAGATACCGATCGATAATATCAATGATGCACCAGAACAATCGACCATCGTTGCAGATATAACCGATTCTGATAAATCTACGCCACGCCTCAAAGAAAATTTATCTGTAGTATTTGAGGCAAACTACTCGATGGACATCAAACACCCCGACCCGGACGGGACCAGTAAGTACGACTTGGAATATGAATGGGATTTCGGTGATGGCAGTAATGGTGATACTGGTATAGATGTGGTACATAAATTCCCAGATAGCGGGAAATATATTATTACACTGACAGTAACCGACCCTGAGGGATTATCAAATGTAACCACAAAATCGATCGAGGTCACCAAACCCAAAGATAGCGGTGGTGATGACAGTTCAAGTAAAGGTTCAGTGGGTGGTATGCCGATATGGATAATCATCGTTATTGTTGTAGTGATAGTAGTGCTACTTGTAGTTCTGTTCTTTATGAAGAACCAGAAAAAGAAGAAAGCTGAGGCTGAAGCTGCCCAGGCCCAAGCAGCACAACAGGCACAGGTGGCTCAATACGGTTATGGTTATCCAATGGCCGCAGGTTATTATCAGGACCCTGCTATGATGGCGCAATACCAAGCAATGCAGCAGCAACAACAACAGCAACAAATGATGATGCAGCAATATCCTGAACAATATCAGCAGATGATGGCCCAACAGCAGGCCGGTTACGGAGATACTACAGGCATGGGTATGGGCATGGGTACAGGTGTAGAGGGTTATGGTTATGATCAGGCCCAAGCCCAAGGCCAGATGCAAACACAAACAGAACCATTGCAGCAAGCAGCCATGGCCGAGGGACAGCTTGACGGCCAGACAGGACAATTGCCGTTAGTTGCTGAACAGCCGCAAATGCTGCCGCCCGCTACGGCAGCTGAAGAAGAACCGGTTGTCCCTGAATCACCATTTGCAGAAGCTCAGTCACAGACATTAGAAGAAGAAATTGGTAAGGATGCAGCCGTTGCCGAAATACCTATTGAGCCAGTAAAAGAGGAAAGTGAACCTGCCGCACCAACTACACCCGCAGCACCCACAACTGACGCTGATACTACTACTGATGCCGCAGCTCCTGATGATGAACAACCTGCACAACCCGACGAAAAGAAATGCCAGAACTGTGGCACAGCCACGAAAGATGGCTGGTTCCTATGCCCGAATTGTAAAAAACCATTAATGTAATATTCATTTCACCTGCGTATCACGATAGTAATTACATCATGGTCCATGAGTATATGGTCTAATCCAACCACCTGGCCGGGAAATTTTGCACTTTTACCCCAGATCAGAGAATATCTAAACTTTTTTCTGAAGTCCCGATGCAGGATCTCACATATCATGCCAACCGTTGAATTACTTTTAACGACCATTGGTTCTTTAAAATCAGTTTTTTCACCTTGGGGACGCATATACAGCCGGATAAAATTTAATGAATCATAAATGGTTTTTTTAAGTTTCTGAAGTTCTTTGTTTCTCTCTGCCGAGATGAATACTACTTTGAAACCTTTGATATTATCTATGATCTTTTTGCTCTCCGCTTTACTGATCAGGTCAGACTTATTAATTGCAACGATTGCGGGCAAATATATCTTGTTACCGGACATGAAATCTATGACCTGATCGTCGGTAATATTCTCTCGTATTACAATATCAGCATTGATCAACCCATATGAACTCATTATTGATTTTATGATATCTTCATTGGTTTTGGTTAATTTAACGGTGGTGTTCACATTCAATCCACCGCGGTCATGCTTGGAAATCGTAATGTCCGGTGGTTGTTGATTAAGTCTAAAACCAGCCTTATATAGCTCGTTGACCAGTGTGTCCAGGTTATAACTGAACACGTCCAGCATTAATAGTATCAGGTCGGCTGACCGTGCAGCAGAGATAACTTCTCTGCCTCTACCTTTACCTTTAGAGGCACCCTTGATCAGCCCGGGCATATCAAGAATTTGGATCTTTGCGCCTTTGTATTCCATGATCCCAGGGATGATGCTTAATGTTGTGAACCTGTACTCGGCAACATCACTTTCAGCATCAGTTATTTTATTTAATAATGTTGATTTGCCAACACTTGGATATCCTACGATCGCAAGTGTAGCGTTCCCTGATTTGCGGACAGAATAACCTTTACCTCCTCCGGCACCGCGCTGTACTTTGCGTTTCTCTAGTTCATCACGGAACCGCGCCAATTTGGCCTTGAGTTTACCAATATGATGCTGAGTGGCCTTATTGTATGGGGTATTTTTTATCTCTTCTTCGATCTCTATGATCTGTTCCTCGATCGTTGACATAAAACCACAGATTCTAACATTATTATTTCTATACCTAATACTATGATTAATTATTAATTAATTTGGCTCTTCTCGAGAATTTGTGCTGCTTTGCTGTATTAACATAGGTATGAGATGAGAGTACACTCATCACTAGGGATGTGGGATGTGGAACGATGTTTGTTTGATTCAAAGTGTGGGATTAGGGTAGATAAAATATTGCTCTGCTCGCTTGAGGTTAGAGAGGAAAATATAAACCCAAAATCAAAAATCCCAAGCTCAAAGAAAATTTTTCATTAATTAATTCGCTGGCGGAATGAAAATCTTCCAGCCCAAAGATTGCGAAAAATATTTTATAATTTTGTCCACAATATTAGGGCAAAGAAAATCCCAAAGCCAAAATCCAAAGTTTGGGGTTTTCTGTTTTAGTTTTTAGGTTAATTCTTCATTTTTCATTCTTCAATTCTTATTCACAATCCAACATCCCAACAATGAAGCGATACGTACAACATCCCAATAATGAATTGTAACGTCCAAACCTTAATACATCGTTTTTCCTTAAAGACCCATCAAAAGCACAAGTTATTGGGTTAGAAATAAATAATATGTTTTCATTTAATGGAAGTGAAACTTATGATCTATGATCACTTTTACAATAGGTGACGATAAATGAAATTCAACTTGACCGGAAGAATTGTATTGAACAAGAGCCCGGAGCCGAACTTACCCGGGCTGCAGAAGGATCTGGCCGATTTTTTTTCAGAGGCCAATGAAATGATCTTGACCAAGGGCGCCCCTGAGGGTAAGGGTGCGGCGGTAACTGATTGGACGTTAAAGGATGATAATATCCTGGTCACGATCATGTCCGGTCGTTATGTGCGCGCCCATGATGCGCTATTACGGTTGAAAAAGCATCTGGGCATTAAATTTGGCAAGAAATATCAATTGGGCGCCCGAAGTGTGGTTGCGGATAATTACGATATTGAATTCGCTATTGACCGGCCACCGCTTGCGGAGATCAAGGTGCCATTCGTGCAGACGATCAAGTTGGATGGAGCAGATCTAACCTGTAATATCAGCTTTGAAAATTTATCGGAAGAGTTCTTACGGCAGAACTATATAGATCGAATAATAAAATTAGTGAATCACAAGATCGCAGACCAATATTATGCTGGCAAGTCCGAGCAATGGGAGGTAATGTGGTCGTCTGTTGAGCGAGACCATGTCTGGTCAAAGGACCCCACCGATGAGATGCAGCGACTTGGTTGGCTCAAACAGGGGCCGACCAAAGGCAAATGGTTCTACAGGCCGCAGTTAACTGCTATCTTGCGCGCCATGGAGCAACTTGCCCTTGACCACGTGCTGTATCCGCTTGGCTTCCAGGAGGTTATACAGTCACACTTAGTGCCTTTTGATATCTGGCTGAAGACCGGTCATATTGCCGGCACGCCGAATGAATTCTACTATGTGTCCGAACCATTGACACGCGATGTAGACGCCTGGGAAAGTTTTAGAGATACGATATATGTGACCAACCAGGTGCCGAGTGATAAGTTGAAAGAATTGATCACGGTTCCCAGCATGGGAATTTGTTATGCCCAGTGCCCGGGAATATACTGGTCGTTCCAGGGTTCGGTGATAGCGGAGGACTCGCTGCCCGTTCTTATTTTCGACCGTGCCGCCAATTCTAACCGGTATGAATCGGGCGGGCGTCATGGCATCGAGCGTGTGGACGAGTTTCACCGGCTCGAGCCGATATATATCGGTCACCCCGAGCAGTTGATCGAGCTTCGCGAGAAGTTGATCGAGAGATACAAATATGTGTTCAACGAAATTTTGGAACTGGAATGGCGCATGGCCTGGGTTACACCGTGGTACCTGGAGCAATCTGGCCAGGTGTCGGAAGTTTCAAAAGAAGAAAATGGAAAAGTTAATGGTAATGACAAGAACAAGGATAGTGTCAAGCTCAAGGGAACCATCGATTTCGAGGCATATTTGCCGTATCGCGGGACCCGTGAAGAGAGTGAATGGCTGGAGTATCAGAATTTGAGCATAATCGGCGATAAATTCATAGATTCATTCAATATCAAAACCCAGCGAGGCGATCTTTGGTCAGGGTGTTCGGGGATCGGCCTTGAACGATGGGCGGCTGTGTTTCTTGCGCAAAAGGGGTTGGACCCGGTAAACTGGCCTGATAAGTTCAGGGATGTGCTGGGTGAGCTGCCGGTTGGATATAGAACATTATGAGAACTTATTAGTGATCGTAGGTGTATTGATCAATTGAGAATGGGATGATAATTTGTTGAGTTAAAGTAGGGTTGATAATTTGATGAATTGATGAAGGTTTGATCCAGAAACCGATATCCCATTAAATTATCAAGAAATCGACATCCCATATTAGAGATTTCCCTTTATCATTTCTGGGTCCAACAACAATTTCCAGGCAGGTATTAAAACTATACTACCATGCTCTACTTGTATTGTCTCTTCACGGTTCTTAGTGATAACAAACCCTTTTCTGACATTGAACTTCATCATGAATTCTGTTACACCTTTCAGATCGGATCTTATTATTTTCTCCTGATATTTAACTTCCACGGGGATTTTCTCGACAACCGCGTCCACTTCCCTCCTGTTTCTCCAGAAAGCCTCCGCATCCAAGACATTTATCACTGCGTTCTTAACCATTCGTCCTAAAAACGAATCGTCGATTGTAGGTTTGAAGGCAGAGATTATCCCAGTATCCAAAAGATATGCACGCTTGGTTTTTCTTAAGGTTGCAGTACCTCGTCTATAGTTACCCAGAAGTCTTATCAAAAAACTCTCCTTCAACCACATAATATACTGTTGTATGGTTCTTCTATCCATATCAAATTGCTGTGCTAGTGATTGGTAATTCAAGTACATACCAGGATTTATTGCTATAGCTTCAAGTAATCGATGGAGCTTTATTGAATCATCCAATTCAACTTCCAGTTTTGGATAGAAAAACTCATCTTCATAATCCCGGTGCGCTATCAATTCATTTCTGAATTCAACCACTTTTTCATTTATATTCTCATCATTTAAATAACTATTTTCACGTCCCAATATGCATCATGGGCCAGTAATCATCATATTCTTCGAATTTTTCCACATTTTCTTTCTCGATCTCCAGAAGTTTGTAATGGCCCAATTCCATAGTGGCGAAAAGCTCGAGAGTCTTTATTAGATCATCATCATCATCATGGATCTGCCGGGCAAAAACCGTATAAAAATCGCGCGCTGCCATTTCTGCCGCCATTGCACTTGCCAAAACCTCACTCAACGGCACACTTTCCGAGGGCAACTGTATTGACGGTAGAGGTACGATCGACTTTTCGGGTATTTCGAGGTCTTTTTCAGGCAAGCGTTTATTCATCACTTCCTCAAGATATGCCTTATGCTTCTGCTCTTCTCCTGCAAGAAACTTCAATTTATCTTTTAAAAACGCGTTCTTAACAGTGTCTGCCAGCTTAGAATAGACACTAAAGCTGTCCATCTCGGCACGAATTGCACTGAGAAATAACTCCTCAATTGTAAATTCTCCTAATTCCATTATATCACCAATTAATCTTACATTTTTTTTTAAATCCATCAATTCTTGATTATTTTTAATATCTTTTAAAATTCCATTACCCATTGTTGGTTTTGGCTTTAAAGTGTGTGGGTTAAGTGTGTGTGAGTTAAATCCTGAGTTAGGTATTCGGAATCATGGTGTTGAATTATCGATAGACTTAAAGATCAATAAACTGCCAAACTAGCACCTAATACCTATTTCCCGGACTCCGCCTCGAATCCGGACTCTCGACACTTGACTCTCGACTCAATAAGTTTCCTGGAACACTTCGAAGTATGCTGTTGGATGCGCGCATGCGGGGCATAGTCCGGGCGGTTCGGTGCCTTCGTGTATATGTCCGCAGTTGCGGCATTTCCATTGCACTGGTGCGTCTTTTTTGAATACCTTACCACTTCTTACATTTGCAAGTAATTTCCTGTACCGAGTTTCGTGTTTTTCTTCTACCTTTGCGATATTTCTGAACAGTGCAGCTGCCTCGGCCAAACCCTCTTGCTCTGCAACATCGCCCGCATCTTTATAGATCGCACTCCATTCCATGTGCTCGCCCGCGGCCGATGCCTCGAGGTTTGCGGCTGTGTCGCCGATCACACCAGCAGGATATCCTGCCGTAATTTCGACATCGCCGCCTTCGAGCAATTTGAAAAACAGTTTGGCATGTTCTTTCTCGTTCTCTGCGGTTTCCAAAAAGATCGCGGATATCTGCTCATAGCCTTCTTTCTTTGCCTGCTTGGCAAAAAAAGTATACCTGTTCCTTGCCTGCGACTCGCCGGCAAATGACGCTAATAAATTCTTCTCTGTTTGTGTTCCTTTTACACTTGCCATATAATTTCCTCCTACTTTTGCTGTATTTTATTTCAATTAATTATTGTTCATTGATCGTGAATAATGAATTAGGTCTGCGGGGTGAGTACGGTTGCTGCGCAACCTTGAGGTGTGAAGTTTATCCTATTTGCCCTTGAACTCTCCTCAAACCTCAAGCGAGGGAACCGAGCGTACGCACATCTCACACTTAGCTCAGTAATAATTAATTAGAGCTTTTTACCGGAAATGTGAACAGCGGTATGCGCGATCCCAGTTCATTATCGAGCATAAACAACCCATTACCGGCATCACCCGATAGTTTTAGCTTTTGCAGCGCCCCACTGGCTGATGCTTCTTCTTCCACCTGCTCTTTGACAAACCATTGTAAGAAGTTATTTGTCGCATGGTCCTTTTCTTCAACTGCAAGGTTCACAAGCTCGTTGATCAAACCGGTTACCTTAATCTCATGTTGATATGTGTGCTCCAACGGTGCATTGGGCGATTCCCAATCGGTTGGCGGGCCCTCGATGGGCTTGAGCGTTACACGCCCGCCCCGCTCGTTAATAAAGTCATAGAATTTCATTGCATGGAATAGCTCTTCTTGTGCCTGGATACGCATCCAATGCGCAAACCCTGCCAGGTTTGCTGAGTGGTAATACGCAGCCATGGAGAGATACAGGTATGATGAATAAAGCTCAGCATTGAACTGTGCGTTCAAGGCTTCTTCTATTTTGTCGTTTAACATTTGGTCAACACCTCTGTAAAATTAACGGTTTATTTCTTCCATAGGCCATGAAGTGTACAATGTTCGCGTGCAGTCGCGCGATCATCCATCCCAGGAAACTCTGCCTCTGGCGCATCACCTGGTTTCAAGAACTTTCTTGAGATGTTATCCCCGGCTATGGCTTCGATAAGCTCGATGTAGTGTTCACCCTCCATTGGATGAGCTACCGATCCGACCTTAACAATAATGCCTGAATCGGTTTTTTCGATCACAGGTAGATGTTTCTCAAAGCCTGAATCCTCGATCTTGGGGTCCAATAGTTGCATTGGCTGACCGCAGCAAACAAGTTCACCTGCACCGGTGTGCAGTACCTCTACCATATTTCCACAGATCTCGCATTTATATATTTCTAATTTTTCTGTCATTCTTTCACCTTATTTATTTTTTGTTTTTTAATTTCCACAGCTATGACAATCATCAACACAAGCAGCCTTTGATTTATCTTTTTCGTCGTCAGGTAATTCACCTTTTTTCCGCTTGTAATCTTTAATTGCCTCGTGTAGTGCGTCCGCCGCCAGGTTCGAGCAGTGCATCTTCTTCGGTGGCAGACCGTCAAGCTCGTTGGCCACATCCTTGCGTGTGATCTTCATTGCCTCTTCTATGTTCATCCCCATCGCAAGCTCGGTAACCATGCTGCTCGTGGCGATAGCCGAACCGCAGCCGAATGTCTTGAACTTGATATCTGTTATTTTATCATCTTCTACTTTTATGTATATTTCCATTAGGTCCCCGCAAACGGGGTTGCCAACTTTTCCGTACCCGTCCGGATCTTCTATGGTTCCCACATTACGTGGGTTCATGAAATGCTCCATTACTTTTTCACTATATCCTACATCTGCCATATTGATCACCTGTTTTAATTGATATTGGTAAACTTCTAAATCTGTATTGATCATTATTGAATTTTGATATTATTTGGAGTTTGTGAGTTTAGGGAGTTGAGAGTTTTGGGAGTTAAATGTGTTAATAGTCCCTGACTCCAAACTCCCGACACCTATCTTTATTGCTCATTTATTATGCGAGTGGTGATAATTTTCTCAACCTTTCAACGGTCTCCTTTACAGCCTTTACCACTCCAGGTACTTGGTCCATCGAATTTGATGTTCCCAGAGTTATCACCATTGACCCGTGCGCCTCCTCGTGTTTCAGCCCTATCGCTAATAGTACATGTGATGCTTCCAGTGTCTTTGAAGAGCATGCTGAACCCGTGGAGATCTGGATATCGTACATATCCATGTTCAGCAGTATGCTTTCGCCCTCGATATGGCTGAACCTGAAACTTGCATGATGGGGCAGCCGCAGTGTTCGATGCCCGGTCAAGTATGAATCGTCAATTTTCAAGATATCTTCTATCAACTTATCTCTGATCGCCTGTAACCGTGAACTTTCCTCGGCTAGCTCGGTTTTTGCGATCAGCGCAGCCTCGCCGAACCCGGCAATGGCAAATATGTTCTCTGTCCCTGCGCGCAAGCCGCGCTCCTGGCCGCCGCCAAGCATCACAGGTTGAAGCTTGACGCCCGGCTTTATATACAATGCACCGGCGCCTCGCGGGCCGTATAGGTCATTCGATGATAATGATAACAGGTCGATCCCGTCACCCTGTACATCGATGTGGATCTTTCCCGCTGCCGCAGTTGCGTCAACATGAAGATAATGACCCTTTTCATGTACGATCTCGCTTATCTCTTTGATCGGTTCTATTGTTCCTATCTCGTTGTTTGCGTACATGATCGAGGTCACAACAGTATTCTTTGTTACGATCTCTTTCAATTTGTCTAGCATCAGAAGCCCAGTGTTATCCACCGGCACCTGAGTGAATGTGAACTCGTGTTTTTGCAGTTCTTTCATAGGGTTTATCACGGATATGTGCTCGATCGCAGATGCCACGACCTCTTTACCCAGGCCGATGTTGCGCTGTGCCGTGCCCCTGATCGCAAGATTGTTCGCCTCTGTTGCGCCGCCGGTGAATATTATGTTTTTTTCGTCTTCAGCATTTATCAGCCCAGCTACCTTCTCTCTGGCAGCCTCAATGGCACGCATGGCTTCCAGGCCGGCAGAGTGCAGTGATGATGGGTTGCCGATCTCGCTGCCAAGATATTGTTTTGCAAACTCCAGCACACGCAGGTCAACGGGCATTGTTGATGCGTGATCTAAATATATCTTTTCCATATTATTCTACCCAACCTTTTTATTTCCAATTAAAACCACATGGTTGCTCCGGCATCCAATGCCAGGTCGTTCAATGTTGCCGCGCCCACGATCTTGACCCCCAGCCGAAGCTCTACCCTCTCCCAGCCGAGCATCTGCTTCGAGGCTTCGCAGACCATGATCTCGATGCCCATGTCCAATGTTCTCTGTATCATCTCGTCGACACTGGGGAATGAGCCCATTTTGATCTTCTTGGCCTCGCCGGGCAGTAAAACTTTCAAGCCCATACCCATATAATACACCTTTGGGTTCAGGTCCATCATTTTTGCGGTCTGGGCCAGAACCAACGGTGAATACTGCCGTTCTGGTGCGTCACTCGTCTGGACATACAATATAAATTTATCATCTTTCATTATCGATCCTCCTTATAATTAACAAAGTCCTATTTCGTCTTTTTAATATAAAACGTCAAGATCGTGCCTTCTTTTTTAAAGCTTAATATCTCATGGCCTGTGCGTTTTGCCCACGCTTTGATATCCTCTTCCGCTGCTGGATCATCGGCCTCGATCCTCAACACATGGCCTACATCTAAGGTGTCAATTTTCTCTTTTGTCTGTGCAATTGGCATTGGACAAAATAGGCCTACGCAATCCAATTCTTCATCATAATCTTCTTCAGGCATTCTCCAACACTCCCTATCCATAATTTTATTCATTTATATCTTTTCGAAAGCATCTTTGCCTGCACCACAGACTGGGCAGACCCAATCATCCGGCAGGTCATCAAAACTCGTTCCCGCAGCAACACCATTATCCGGGTCACCCTTTTCAGGATCATATACATATGCACATATATTACATTCGTATTTATCCAATCTTACACCTCCTCGATATCTATCTTTTTTCCATATTAATTAATAAAAAAATGCGTTGTTTATCGATCGTTCTGCGAAGCATTTTTTTATATTAGGCAATCTTTACAGACACCCTTGAAATAACCGTGAACCTCTTCGATCTTATGCTGACCCTTCAACATCTTTTCCAGATAAGGACAATCCACATCAATATCAATTATGGTTCCGCATATTCTGCACAGGAAATGATGATGTGGTTTGACATTGAAATCATATCTCATTTCAGATGTTGATATCGTTAATAAATGAATTATCTTATGTTGATAAAGTTTATCCAGAGAATTGTAAATAGTAGTCTTTGACAGTGATGGGTTCCGTTTTTTCAAGGCCGAGTAGATCATATTGGCAGTTGGATGTGTTTTGATCTTTGCAAGGTATTTAAGGATCTCCAACCTCTGCGGAGTTACCTTCAGGTCATGTTTTTTTAATAACTGAACGAATTCATCCATGTTGACCACTGCACTTTGTTACGGTTTCTAACTTGTAATGATTACCACCTTGTAGTAACTACTAACAGGTACTTAACTGTTTCTACAGGATTTGGGTCAACTAGAACACATTTGTACATCCACACTAATTCTTCAAACCTCCCGGCATGACACCTGCTGGCATAACCCGTCATGCGCCGCATGTTGACCTAGATCGAATGCATTGATGTTCTGTTCGAGCGCCTTACTTGGCACCACCTTTTCCAGGCCTCTTTTCATGTTTTGTGTGGATACGGGCAAATCCGCGAGAGCAGATAACGCCCCGATAAAGACCGCATTTTCGGTGAGTTTATTGCCCGCCTCAACTGCAAGAGCAAGTCCATCTATCGTGAAGATATTTTTTGTTACCTTGTTCAAGTTTTCCAATACTGCATCCAAGGCGAGAAAGTCCGTGCTTTTTTCTTTCGAGTGCGTTGCAACTTCAATGGGCGGGTGTATGATCCTGTTGTTCATGATCACCACACCGTCGTCTTTGAGGTATTCAATGTAACGTAAAGCCTCCATTGCCTCCAGCGCAACGATCGCATTGGCCTCGCCATAGGGTATCAACGGCGATATTGCCGAGCCACCAATGCGCATGTGGATATAGACCGAACCGCTCCGCTGCGATAACCCGTGGAGCTCGCCGGTGAATGCACGTACGCCTTCATGGGCGCATGCATGACCGATGGCATTGGACAGCATTACGATGCCCTGGCCGCCAACACCAACAAGCACGATATCAAATGCCTTTTCATTCTCGGGTTTTGAACCACCATTCATGTTCATTTTTCCACCTCCGGCTTGGGGTTAGAATTGGTGTTTGAGTTGGAAACCTTACCCTGATCACCAATGGGGTGTATCACCCCGAACGGGCAGATCTTCGCACACACACCGCAGCCGTCACAGATATCCGGTTGTATATGAGATGCCCTATCATCGGTATCAAATGTGATGGCCGGGCAATGGAAATCCCGAATACACGTATGCGGTTTTTTACATGAGGCCTTGTCGACCTCATTGGGGATGATCGGGATCTTCGACCTGCGCTTGATCCGGTCGCCGTGTAATGCGCACGACCTGCGTGAGATCACCACTGCCGGACCCTTGAAATCAAACGCGGCTCTAAGTATTTTGATATTGTTCTTAACATCATACGAGTCCATGACCTCACAGTGCGGGACACCTATGCCTTTACAGACATTTTCGATCAATATTCTTTTTTTACCGGCCGGTAGCCCGCGGCCCTCCGGTGTGCCCGGATGCAACTGCTGGCCGGTCATTGCGGTGACTTCGTTGTCGAGCACGATCAATGTAATGTTTAGATCATGATACACCGCGTTCACGAGCCCTGGCAGTGCAGCATGGAAGAATGTGGAATCGCCAACCGTGCACATGACCTCGTCCTCCAGTACCTGTGCCATGCCGGCCGATAAACCCAACGAAGAGCCCATGGATAATAGTGAGACCGACATGTTCAGCGGTGGAAAATACGCCATTGAATAGCAGCCGATGTCGTTATTGAACACCACATCTCTACCGCGCAGTACCTGTTGAAGCGACCAGAACGTTGCCCTGTGCGGACAGCCCGCACAGAATACGGGCATTCGCGGCGGTAGTATTGTTTTAAGATCATTGGCACGCTTCAAAACCGCATCATAATCTGTTGATGGTGTAATGTCTAGTGCCGAGGAAATGCCGTTTACTACGATCGGAACATTATACTCCAGCGCCTCGCTGAAATGGCCCGTATCTTTACCGTAAATTGTTAGATCCAAGCCAGCATTTCTCGCGAACCTTCGTGCATTGTGCTCCAGATATGGCGAAAGCTCTTCAACTACGATCAATGTCTTCAGACCCTTCATGAACTCTATTATTTTCTTTTCAGGCAACGGGTAAGTTGTGCCTAGCTTTAGGATATGAGGTTTAAGCTGTAGTTTATTGGATGCATCTACGGCATAGCTGTAACCCACACCAGAGGTTAATATTCCAAGGTCGCCGTCACCGGTGGTGATAATATTATATTTAGAGTCCTCGAACTCCCTTTTAAAATTCTCTACTTTTTTCAATAACTTGAGCTTATTCTCCCTGGCCACCTCACCAACCGTAAAAAAGTTCCCACCAACTTCGGACCACCTGGCCTTTTTAAAAGGTGTTCGGTCGAGCTCACCAAAACGCACCATACCGCTCTGGTGGTTTATACGTGTGGTTGTACGGACCAGTACAATGGTGCCGTACCGTTCCGAGAGTGTAAAAGCGTCTTTCACCATCTGATATGCTTCCTGAGGGTTGGTCGGCTCCAGCATCGGAATGTATCCATACTGCGCAAAGAACCTGCCGTCCTCCTCGCTCTGTGACGAATGACAGTACGGGTCATCGGCCACGACCATGACCAAACCGCCCTTGACTCCAGTGTACCCCAATGAAAAAAATGCATCCGAGGCCACATTGAGCCCCACTGATTTCATCGAGGTTAGTGCGCGAAATCCTGCCATGGCCGCACCAGCAGCCGTTTCCAAGGCAACTTTCTCGTTCGTTGCGATGGTGAATTTATAATCAAAGTGCTTTTGGGCATTGTTGAATGTATCCAGGATCTCGCTCGTCGGTGCGCCTGGATAGCATGATATCAATTTTACATCGGCCTCGAGAGCGCCTCTCACCATGGCCTCGTTGCACATCATAAAGGCGGTGCCAGATGTGGCACTTATAATTGAGTCTAATGCTATCTTAATTCCCCCTATTATTGTGAAGACATTATAACACGTATTTATTATATTAATTTTTTTAACCCCTCAAGCAAATCTGTACTAGATCTAACTTTTATGAGACAGGCAAGATAATTTGATTTGATCTCAATGAACATTCGTGTATATTTCGTCCTACGGTTTCGAAATTCGTATCGTGATACGGCTAACGTTAAACGGCAAAGAGCCGTTAGACGAAACCGATAGACGATACGAATCTCGATACCGTGTAACGAAAGCGTCCCTACGGTGTCAGTTTCGATGTTTGTATTGTTAGTTGGTTTCGTTTATCGGGTTGTCATTATTGATAGAGAAATACGGTGAATGAGCAGGCAAACCCCGAGTTTTGGGATGACCGTAAAACTTTTTGTGAGGGGTTTGCCAGCGCAGTTCACCGCCAAAAGTTTCCGTGCGATACCGTTTAACGATTCTAAGAATCCTTTGGCCTAATTTTATTAATACAGCAAAGCAATACAAATTCTCGAGAGGAGCCAAAATAAGTATGAATATGGTTAGGGAAGGAAAGAATCCCTTCCCTAACAACCCAACCCACTTTTAATCTTTCCCAGTGTGAGCTGACGCTCACACAATAAATAACTTAATTTGAGAGAGACCGAGTATTTACATGGGGAGTACGAAATGATAAAATGAGGATGAAAGAAAAAGGTCAACCCGAGGGAATTATTTAAATTGAGTAGAATGAGCAAGTTCAGACCACAACACCAACCCCCAAGATACCACCAACCGATAAAATGTTCAATGTCACACCGGTCAGGCCAAAATCCGAGCCCCGACCGGTTATCCTGATACCGATGGATGACGGTGTATCGGAGATCGAGGGGATAATGAGAGATAAGGATCATGACCATATTACGATCTTGAACCCGTTATTGCACAATATCTCCCGCGCACCGCTTCGGAAGCCACCGATGGGTGTGGTTGTAGATCCGAAGAAAGATGTTATGTTGAAGTTGAGAGACAGGTATATGTATCTAAAAGATAAAGAAGAAAAAAAAGAATAAGGATTGATACATTTTTTTTATAAAGTTAAATCTTAAAAGTTAAAAGTTCTGAACGAAAGTTACAAATAAATATTAACGTAGGGTGATTGGTTTTTATTTACTCTTATTATAATAACCACGAAGACACGAATTATATAGTTAAAACAACGAATGATCCGAATAATCGAATGATCGAATTTATCTTTGATTTAGTGTAAATATTCGTCGATTCGTTTATTCATCGGTCATTCGTTGTTTCGTGTTTTCGTGCTTTCGTGGTAAAATAATATAATGTGGTATCCCATCATTTTATTTCAATCTTGAAAAGAGCTACATCTGTTTTTACACAGTTGTCAACGGCACATGAAAAATCCCCAAATCCGAAATTCCAAATTATAATTTCACAAACTTTAATCTTGTTTGGATTTTAGATATTAGTTTTTGTTTAGAATTTAGGATTTAGAGTTTTAAAATAAAGATCAGCAAAGACCTGAAGTCATGGATCTATGATTTCATATTGCAAGAATTCCCCACATACGGCGAATAATTCAATTATTATTTCGATCTTGGATTTCTAAGTTTCTACAATTATTTTTTTCGCCGCCCGAATTTAAACTTTCCCTTCCAAAGAACCGAAATTAAAACAATTAGAATTACAGGAACAGATAAATTTTCAAACTCAGGTATCTGGCAGTATAATATGTAAGCCTTTCCAACATCGGCAACAGTGCCATTATCGTAGTACGGAGCACCGATAATAATATCGTTATAGTTATTATTATCAATATCAAAAGCATTTGACACCGACCAGCCAAAGTGATCATTCTCATTTTCTCCGGCTCTTGTCCAATTAGCCGAAGTGATCAATCCTGCCATTGAACTGGAACCGTTGAATACATATATGGCTCCGGCATCCGATTTTGCACCATTTATAGTATCATTATAAGGCGCACCCACTAGTATCTCACTGTATCCATCGTTATCCAGGTTCACGCTGCCCACAGAATATCCGAATTTATCTCCTGTACTTCCGCCGTTAAGTGTCACATTTGCATTAAGTGCAGAGATACTTCGGGCTAGTAAACCACCGCCATAGAAAACATAGGCCCTTCCACGGGCAGAACCGTGATCGGGTGCACCGATCACTACATCGTCATAAGAGTCGCCGTTTACATTACCACTGCAATTGACTGACCAGCCGAAATTATCTTCTGCGGATTCGCCGGTGAGTGTAACGTTTGGAGCGGCACTTCCAGGGACGAGAGTACCATTTACAAAGACATTATCAAAGAGCGGCCCATCATTCAGGTCTCCTTTATTCTGGACCAGGTTTTCCCATAATCTTATTCGTAAATTATTGAGATTATCACATGAGGTGGGTAAAGTAAATTGGCCCCTAACGGTCCATGATGTTGTTCCCAAGCCAGTTTCAAAATTAGCCCAATTACCACCCTCGTCGATGGAATAACTTCCACCGGCTGTACCAAAAACTGGTTTACCGCCATCCTGGCCATATTGCGCATACTGGACCTTGATGTTTGTAAAACCTGTTGCATCAATTGAAACCCACATGTACCGGACGCCTTTGGTATAACTAGTATAAAGTAACGATCCTGCAGAGTATGTGCCCGTATAGGGTGATGGACTGGTATAGGTTTTCCATTCAGTACCAGGTACATCAACTTTGGTCCAACCACCTGAAAGTAATTCACCGCTTTCAAAGCCATCAAAGAACAATATTTTATTACTTGTTTTGCCGATATTTTGATTACCATAGTATATGTACGCTTTATTCGCTCCTGGCGCACCTACGATCACATCATCGCAAGCATCATTATTTACATTGCATGCCGAAGAAGCCGAGAAGCCGAACAAATCACCTGCAGAAGTGCCAGTTAAATTAACATCTGCATATTGTACACCGAAACTACCGGTTAAATTGGAATCGCCAAAGAACAGGTATGCCATGCCTGCATTTGATTTGGACCCGCTCAAGGTATCATTCAAATATGCCCCAATGATCACATCGTCGTTATTTGCGTTATTTATATCTCCGGCACCTGATACCGAGTTGCCGAATCTATCACCCGTGCTTCCACCTGTTATGGTAACATCAGTCGTTGTATCTGTCAGACCCGACACATTACTATGATAAATATATGCCCTTCCACGGCTGCTGTTATACCCTGGAGCTCCGACTATTACATCGTCATAACCATCACCAGTAACATCCGAGACGCCAACCGACCAACCGAACTTACTATTAGGATCCGGACCTGTTATTGTCACATTAGCGCTTGCAGCATTTAGATTACCTGAGATCGACGCGTATCCATAGAATATATAGACCTTATTCGCACCCGGTGCACCTACGATCATATCTCCGTAAGTATCGTTATTCAAATGTCCGGAGGTTATATTGAACCCGAAGAGATCGCTCATATTGGTCCCCGTAATAGTAGCTATCTCGTTCATTACAATAGGTACCATGACATATTTGGTCGATGCATTATTGTAGTTATGACCATCGGAGCTCAATTCGGTTCTAACAGTTACTGTATATTGACCTTCCGTGGTTGGTGTAAAATACCATGTTTTATTTACAGTTGACTTAGGCGAAAATGATGTTATTGAGCTTGTGTTATTCAAAACTTCATTACCATTTGGATTCTTGACAATACATCTTACATTAAAAGGCTTAGATTGGCTGTTCCACCCGTAATTCTTTATCATTGCCCTTATTTTTGATTGAGTATTTTTCCCTTGCGTATCATTTACATTTAAATTTTCAATCCCAACATCGTCAGATAATGTGAAATTGCCAGAAATAACCAAAGCATAATCCTGATCAGGCGCTAAACCCAAAACAGCGATGTTTTGTGCTTTTACCTTAATAGTATAAGTTCCCGCTTGTGGTGATTGTAGGTAGACGCATTCCACATTGTTTACATCATCGGTTGTACTACCGTTTGGGCTGACCCAACCATTTGAAAAATCGTTACCAATATAATATGTAGTTCCGTTGGGTGCGGTGACATTTAGATCCAGATCATTTACCAATCCACCGGAGGAGCTTAGGCTGCCAGGATGATCGGACCATGCAATAGTTATTTTCAAAGGTTCTCCAGTCCCTACGGGGTAGTAATATGTGTGAGTCTGGCCACTAGCAGTAAACCCTGAGGTTACATCATCATGATCCATTTCTCTAGGTGATGTTGGATAAATTGAATTTGTAACATTTACCCTTCCCCAACCCTCGTTATAGTTTGGAATAGGTCCCGCATCCATATATGAACTGTTGTATTGCCCATCCATGTCAGTTGCACCATTGATGAGCGTAGCTTTAAGCAAAGCTCCTGAAGGTGATGTTAATCCCTCTTTATCAACATAAAATTGTCTGACCAATGCCGCACAGCCGGCCACTAATGGTGTTGCCATACTGGTTCCGCCCGAGTAAACATAAGTGCTGTTATAAACCCCCCAGAGCGTGCCCGAGGCTTTACTGGAGCGCGTGGATAATACATTGGTCCCGGGTGCTACCACATCGGGTTTGATCCGCCCGTCATCGGTAGGGCCGCGCGAGCTGAACGCTGCCATACCCATTGAATTATTTGATATCATATCAGAGTTAATAGGGTCAACCGGATATTTTGATAACCAAGATCCAGTACCCCAGGGGAATTGATACCCACCAGATGACCGTAAATTTTCCGATGCGCCTACTGTTAGACAATTCTTTGCCGTGGCTGGAGAGCCAATAGAATCCGTATCAATAATGCCATCTGAATTACCATCAGTACCATCATTTCCCGCAGAGAACAAAATCAACATGTCTCGATTTGTCCAGCTAAACTCATCTACATCCTGCGAAGAAGATGTATACAGCCCCTTCACATTGGAACCCCAACTGTTGGTATGTATCCGTGCACCGTCATCATATGCTTGTTGGAATAATATATTCAGATCGGAAGGTAGGTCGAGATAATAATCGGTTCCGGATAAATATTCACTTGCTTGAAATATTAATTTTGAACACGGCGCCATGCCTTTGAATTGACCTGAAGATTTTGTACCATTCCCCAAAACAGAACCTGAAACATGTGTGCCGTGCCCGGATTTTACATCATCGGTACCATCTGCGTTACCACCGAGAGAGTCATAGATCGATATGATCCGCCCTTCGATATCATCATGCATGGTTGCGTTATTTACACCGGTGTCCAGCCCAGTATCACAAACTGCAACGATCTGACCTGTCCCGTTCAAATTATATGGCGCACCCCAGACCGGATTCACATTTAATCTCTCAAGATCATCAGCAATATTATTAGTGATATTGAATACGGGTGTTTCTTCGATCCATTCGACATCAGGGATCGATAAGATCTCATCGACCTTTGTGCCGTTGATGCTAATACAAAGTTTGAGATCCCATTTTGATCTTATTACACCACCTAGTCGTTCGATCTGTGACTCGACGATATCTCGATTTTCAAATACTAGTACATCAATATTTATGCTCTCATCATTTTGGATCATATTTACTTCCTGGATCTTATATGCAGGTTGATAGATCCCAACCCATCTAACATAAGATAGATCATTAAGTTCTTCGATCTTGGAATCATTAATGTTTACAATAAAAGCATACTCAGGTATATAGCCATAAAATGTACCGCCCAGTTCGTTAATTTCGTCTAGCCACGATCTCATTATCGGACCAATGAATTGTGCTATGTAATATCCGTTAGGTGTTTCCGTAACGAGATCTTGAGGAAGATCCAATTCTTCTTCCAACGGATCAAAAGTACCTCCCCTAAGCTTTATTTGAGGATCATCCAAATCTTGCAGGATATTGTTATTTGAATGATCTTCACTATTCTTGTTCCAATCATGGGCATAGAACCATAGGTTAATTCCATCACTCAATGAAAGATCGAGCATATCAAAAGAGATTTGAGTTTCCAACTGGCGCGCATCGTTTCCTGTCTGAACATTCCCAAGATCTTCCCAGGACCAATCTTTCTGACTTGCACCAGTGAACTTAGAATAGGAACTTGATATGACCTCACCTGATTTACCAGTGATCTTGATCATATATTCAGCACCCAAAACCTCTGAGATCGATCCTTCGGTATCAATGAACCGATACCCGGTTTTCACATCGGTGTCAGTGTCCAAAAATATGGACAAGGTATCTTCACCTATCTTCACAGGTAGTTCAGGTTTAGCCGCCGGCTCGGGTGTGGTGCCTGGTTGGTCATCTGTGCCATTTGACGATGGTTCGGCCGGTGGAGGCGGTCGAATGTAAACATATTCCGGTTTTACAGGTATGTTAGCTCCACCCATCATGGTACCTTGGACACTGCAGTAGAAAGATATCATTGCATCATCGGAAGCTATCATGTATTCGTTTATATCCACATTTCTATTTTGGACGAGTTCGGAGTCTTTATCTTTTTTTGATTCGATCCCCTCCCAATCTCCAAAAGCACCATCGATGATGATCTTGTTGGGTTCGGGTTGGCCAATATATGCCAGCCGGTTAGTTGTGCCAGTACCTTGAGTATGTGGGGTGAAAAAAGATACTATACCCTCTTTGATCTCGATATCGCTCAGGGTTCCGATTTCTAATCCAATGGTGGAAAAAACTTGAGCATCTTCCGTAATATCTATAGCTACAAAAATTGTTTTATCAATATCTTTTCTTAATAAAAGAGGATCAAAAAATAATATTGATGATCTACGATCTGAAAGTATTCCAAATTGAACGTCGATCTTTAAATCCATTGTTACTTCAAAAACATCATTTGAATTTGTATCCTTCCATAATGAAATTGATTGTACATCAGTCTCAGGTACACTTCCCAGCAGAGTGAGATCTATTAGATCCACAAACATATTCGAATGTACTGCAGATAGTTTCATTTTTAACAATCCAACATTACTAGCACCGCGATCTATTCTTTCGGGCGCAATAGGTATAGTTGAAACTAATAATACACCACCTTTAAGTGAGTAAACAGTATCGGTGAAGTCTTCATTACCCTGCGTATCTTTTAAACTCGTAAAAAGGATCAGTTGTTCGCACTTTTTTATTGTAACTTCGTTTAACGGAATTTTTAATTCTAATTCTGCATTTTTACATTTTGCATGTACCTCGGCTTGCATCACCCAACCATTCCAATCATCTGATGTTCGAAATTCATCAAAAAAATACAATTTTGCACTCGATACCTTGCCTTTAAAGCCAGTGATCTTAAGCATGTAATCTGCACCCAAATAATTTATATTATATCCCGTTTCCAAATCTTGGTCTGTATCTAGAAAGATATGTACTGCATCTTTTCCAATATTCATCGAGTCGACTTTATCAGGGGTGCCGTTGAGGATCTTTCCGTTCACTCTTAAATAAACGAATAAGCCATTCTTATCTGATGCCACTTTGTAAGTAACAAGATTAATATTATTATTTATAGTCATATCCTCTCGGTTATCAGAAAAACTTCGGACCTCTGACCAATCATCGAATTTTCCATCAATATCAATAATGCCTTGTTCAGAAGGAATTAAATAGAAAACATAAAGGCCCAGCGGCAATACAATTAAATTGATCGCTATTAATGCAAAAATGATCTTATTTTTTTTATCTTTACTTTTTATCACTTTTATTTTACCTAATTTCTTATTATTTTTGTTGTTCGAGATCTCACCATTTGTTAATCCATTACCGTTGGTCAAACCATTACCGTTGGTCAAACCATTACCGTTGGTCAGACCGCGGTGAAAGTCAATGGTATTTGATTTGCCCCTTGTCTGTTCATCGAACAGTATTCCGTTGGTCAATCCATTACCGTTTGTCAGACCGCGGTGAAAGTCAATGGTATTTGATTTGCCCCTAGTCTGTTCATCGAACAGCATTCCGTTGGTAAGTCCATTGCCGTCGGTTAGGCCCGAATATGATTCATGGTCGTTTTCAATCGCATTTATATTTTTATTTTTTTTTGGCATGATACAGTATACTCCTTTGATAATCTCCCGATTTATTATTTAAATAGATATTAAAACAAGGCCCCTCTTAATATTTTGTCCGAACTTGTAATGGGCAATTTTATATGACCTGAAGGATAATATTGTTTAAATATTTATACTTATTTCACATATAAATCGTTGAAATAGTTTTTTTTTAAACGAAATCCTCGAGCTTAGCACCACCAGATCCTTCATCTTTACTTCCTTTTTTCTTACCCTTCTTTTTACCTGCAGCCCCGATAGCTCGTTGTGCGGACACATCCTCCGCAAGTGACTCCGCATCGGAAATGGTATTGATCGCAACATCAGGATCAGTACCTGTATCAGCATCATCGAGTGTTGGCTCATTACCAGGTTGCGGTTGAGTGAACGACTCGGAGAACAATGACCTCTGCTGAACACCTGTGAGCAACGCCTTCGAATCCCATTCGGTCTCGGCATCCATGCCTTCGGTGATTCGGGCCATGGTCCGCGCCATGCGCCCGGCATAGTAATCCAGATCGGGTTGGTTTGAAAGCGGCCGGCCGTCCAGGAACGGCTCCACCGCCTGCGGCACCTTATGACCGTTCGTGACAATGTACGAGACCTTCATGCCAGGGACAACATCGTAACCCATGTCACGCAGTTGGCGCATAGCGAGCACATTGGCCATCCTATTGGGGTCTTTATATTGGCTCTCGTCTTTTACGGTCTTCGAGATCACCAACTTTTCGGTAGAGATCTCACCACTTTTCACATCAGTAATTGTTTTACGTGCGTAAGAGATAACCTCGTCGTTTTTGCCCGACAATACCATATCGAACATTTTTGTCAAAACCTCACTTTGCAGATCGAACGCATCCGTGCGCCTGGTCTCATAACCACGGATCACGGTCTCTTGCACGGGGTATACTTTTCTACCAACATATCGTTTCTTTTTTCCATGGGTGAAGAAGCGCTCGAATATAGCCTCGAACTCCAACACGCGCCCGCCCTTGGTGAACCGCTTGGAAAGGGTTTCGCCCAATTTGACCGCATTGTCCAGATCATTAGAACCTGTCTCGATGAAAATGCTGTCCGTATCAGAATAGATCACACTGTAATCTTCACCTTCCAGCTTTTTTATGATATCTTTGATGTTTTTTCGGGCAAATGCAGTAATACTCGCGCCTATCTTCGGGTCGGTGAAGCGATAGAAATTGCTGGCGAACACGCCGTATACCGAGTTCATCAAGATCTTTATCGCATCCTGGAGACCATTGTAATATCGTTTCTCGTCCGGGTCGGTTGCGGCTTTCATCTTCTGTTTGGCCGACTCACGATCGTTCATGAACCTGGTCAGGATCTGCGGCAGAATACCGGGACGCTGCTCGGAATCAAGAAACCGAATCCCGGTCGGGCTTTTAATGGTACCCGAACCGCTCATGGTGGTGAAGCAAATATTGTTGGCAATGATTATGCTTGGATACATCGATTTGAAATCCAATAGACATACCCAATTGTATAACCCGGATTTTATGGCATGAACATACCCGCCTTCGATCTTGGAAGTTTTGGATATACGCCTCGTGCACGGCACGCCGATGGCATTCTTGTCTGCCTCGCGGATCAGAATGGAATCGATCAATGTGGAGGTTCCTGAATTGATCACATCATCAAGCGGCAGCTTGGCCACGGCGGCAAGATCCATTGATTTGTCCAGGATTGCGATCTTTTCAAGAATACGCAGCGCCAGCTCGGCGTCACGAGAACAATACTTGATCACTTTCTCACGGTTATTCGCCCATTCTTCATCCATCTTGGACGGGTCGACATCATCCTTGGTTTCGTTGAACAGCAGTTTTGAGATATTGGCCAAGGTCTCTTTTTTTGGCCTGAGTTCTTTCTTCGCATTCCACCATGCATCCGCGATCACGCGGCCGTGAAGACGCCAGAAATGAGCCTTGCCTACTTTATTGAACTTACCCAGGTCACGACCGACAAAAAGCGTGCCAATGTTATTTTTAGCAGCGCGCTCGATCAATAATGGAATGTCATAGTTATCGATATTATACCCGGTAAGCACATCGGGGTCAAACTCATGGATGAACTCAACAAAACCTTTGATGATCGATCCTTCCGTACCGTCGAATGTCTTGTAATCCAATTCACCCTTGGGGTTTCGGTATGCACAGCACAGGCAGTAAATGGTAGAATCCTTAACACTGTTCTCAATATCAAAACTCAATACCTTTAATTTTGGTTTGAATGGCTCTTGCGGTTCGATACGTTTTACATCCACTACCAGATCTGAGGTGTATCTATTTTCTATCTTTGAATGCTCGAACCTGTTGGTCACAAGCGGTTCATCTTCACTCTTGGATGCCGATTCGGATCCATCGCCAGCAGCCATTAACTCGGAGGAAGATGTGGGGAGTGAACCGTGGTCGGGTTTGGTGCCGATAACATCACCGTGAACCCGTATGCACGATGGCAAGTTAAAATCATAATAGAATCTGTGAATAAATGGAATATCCGCTGCCAGAATGATCCGGGAGTTCTTGTATCTGTTTCTATATTCCGGTACCTTGTACGGGAATTGTATCGTGACCTTCACACACTGGCATTTCTCACCCCCTACCTCGAGCTCAACATCGGTGAGGTTCAGCACCTCGGGGTCGGGTTTTAATTCTCCCAGAATATCTTCAGACGGCGAGACAATGTAAAAATATGGTAAAAAATTCCTAATCCGAGCGGTGATCGATTGGTTTGCAAGGGTACGGCCAAATAGATCGATCACGACCTTACCGTCTTCAACGGTGTATGAACCTGCCAGCACTCGAATCTCCCAAGAGTCCATAGAAAACCATAAATGAAGAGTTTATATTAGTATTTTGGGTTAGATGATTATTGCAAATTCATTGAACAACATGTAATTAACGAGCTGCAAAATGATCATACAGATCATGAATGCCAGCAAGCCAAAACCTATGGAAATTGGCAGTCCAGGCAGATACTCGTGTTTCTCCAATAATTTTAAGGTTATCAAAAATCCAAAGATCAGGCCCACCACACAGACCAAGAATATAACCCAGGGTAAAATAAGACCCAGGGCCGGTGAATAGAATATATAGTATGGTAGATACACCAAGGTGTAGGTTAGAACCACGGATGTGAACATGGAATATATCACAAAATCGCCTAACCCCAAGCTCCAGTCCGGGTTTTCGAACATCAACATCAGATCAAGATCTTCTTCTGTTTTTGCTTCTTTTTTTATGGATACGCCTTTTGCTTTACGATACACGACGCGTTTCTCCACTTTTTTTTCAATCGACCGATCCTTCAACTCATCCAGCTCCAAGATCTTTTTGATCGGGCCGAACTTGACAGAATATATGTCAAAAAGCGAGATCGCTATCAGCAATATGAAAATAAGCCAGATCGGCAGAAACGTGGCCATGAACGAACCCATCAATGCACCGGCAAGTGTGAGACCAATGTTACGCCGAAAGACCGTTGTTTTCTTTGAAATAATAAGAAAGCTTATCAAACCACCGATAATTGCAGCAAACGGCAGGATACCCCAGAGCAGAATATCAATGTCCCAATCAGAGTCATATATGAATTCCAAAAAGTTGATCGCAATTATACTAAAGAACAGGATACTACAGATCGCCACCAGTGCAATTGCCACACCGAACATCGTGCGCAGTGTAAAATGTTTTTTATACTTGAAAAGTAAATAAATACCGAACCCGCCTAATAACGCCACCAGTATCAGCGGGGCAACATTCAAAACACCGGTCAATAATTTTATCTCCAGTGCGGGTTCACCTTGTTCTGCGGGAATGTCCGGTGATGTCATGTTGGTTTCATTGGCCTGGCCTGCCTGGTTCGGATCAGGCACGACCTCCACTTTGGGTTTTGGGTTTACCAGCTTGTCTACTTCCTCGGGCGAGACCACGGGCGTGATCGTATTGGGTAATGATGGTGAAGACGGCCGGTCAATTTCGATCTCATCATGTACGGTCTGGTTGGTATCTAACCGGCTTTTAACGGAAAGACGGTAATCGTTGGTCTCTTCCGCAATTCCCGGCACGTTCGGGTATGAATTGATGAATACAATTAAAGCGGCCAATACAAGCACGAATAATACTGGTCTGGAGATTTGATATATTTTCAATAAACGTTCGAGCAAATTAAAAGACAATGTTTACCTCCAGTGATAGAATATCTCTTAGAATGATCATTTCGACCTTTTTAGTGTTCTTTTTTTCATTTTCATTTTCTTTGTTTTACCTTTCTTTTTAGTGGTCGTTCGTCTAATGGGCGCGCCGATCTTTGTTTTTTTGCGCTTACCAGCCGCAGATACAGGCGTTTTCGCACCTGCAGTGAAGCATTTGGGACAGTAATGTTTATTATTCTCCGATCTGGCACAAACCTCGCAGACGATTCCACCGCAGTGATCGCATGAGAAGGTCGAACCAACAACATCGGTATCGGCAGTATCCAAAAGTCGTTCACAATTAACACAAAAGATCTTGGGACCATATTCATCTCGTGTGCGGTATGAATGCACGCCCAACTCTAGTCGACCACCGCAAGTTGTGCAAAAAGTTACCTCGGCGTCCGGCCGTACCTGTGATATGGTTCCGCAGATGGTGCACGGTAAACGTAAAGTCATGTTCTTTTTCAACAGATCACAGTAATGTTAAGCTTGTTATCAATATTTCTATATTTCGATTTTTTATCAGGATGTTCTATATATCAATTATTTACTAGGATGTTGTACGTGGCGCTTAGTTGTTAGGATGTTGTACATTTCGAATAATTATAAAAATGTTGAACGTATCGCTTGATCATTGGGATGTTGGACGTTACGTTTATTTGTTAAGATGTTTGATTTGTTATTGATAATTCATTAATGCATCCTGGTATCTCATCGACATATCTAACATCCCGATATCTCAACGACATATACAACATCCCATTATCTACCAGTCGACCATCTCATTGAACTTACCGTTAACCGAAAACGTAATATCTCTGCCTTTAATAATCTCAAATTCCAATAACATATAAAAAAAATTACCCGGTAAGAGTGGCATCGAACTCCTCTTGGAGCTCAATGGTGATCATCCTCAGCACATCTTCCAAGGAATTGGCCCGAAATTCGCGTAAACCACCCAGGTCGGACTGTACCTTTGCAAGTATTCCTGAGCTGTCCTCGCTTATTTCTATATGACACAATGCTTCTTCCATGACTCACCAGTACCAAATGTTAATGAATTTTTTGTAAACAAATAGATGTAAAGGTAGAATGGTGGACAGCGATTTGAACTTCCCTTGGGCTCGCGCACCAAAGTACCAAACAAAACGTGGATGTGCTTAACTGCCGTGTTCGGTATGAGAACGGGTGTAGCCACATCGCTATGGCCGTCCAACCATTCGAGTTGAGATGGGATATTATATTTTAGTATTTAAAATTTAGTGAAACCCTTCCTTTCTCGTAAAGAGATAATACATAATCGATAGCACCTTGATATATAAAACACTACTCATTTAGCACCAGTTGTATACTTTATCGCAGCATCACGTTGAACGTCAAGGGCGAGGGGTGGTACCGCCTGAAAAATTCACGTGAACAATTGCATCTCCAACAGTATCTCCGAAAGGATTTTGAAAATTTGATTTAATCCATCTGGCTATACTATTATGAGATATAAGGGACCGAAAACTTTATGTATGGGATATCCATTAGATATCCTATGAAAAAGATACCAATATCTGTGCAGAGTCATTTTGAGGTCGATGGAGTATACGGTGTCATAGTCCGTAAGGTGACAAAATTTGGAAACAGTGCGAAGGTTGATTGCCCGAAGGAATACCTTGGTAGAACTGTCTATCTGGTGATTGTATGAATCATACCCGTGATAGGATGTTCCGTACTGTCACTACCCTAGATACTTTTATAAATCGCTGTTTGGATCTTATTCCAAAAGGTCCAACCCTTTCAGGTTTCGAATACAACAGAGACCTGTTGAAAGCTTTTGGATACATGGATGGAACCGAAAGGATGCGATAACAGGAAAGTTCAAATTCCTAACCTGTGCCCTGGTAAGTTCCGATATTCCTGAAAGGATTCCGCTTATCTCAATACCCATTCATTTGGGTCATGATATGGCAAAGGAAGTCTGTTTCTGCCTTTCACTTATCCAGCCCTTGGTTAAAAGCATCAAACTCAACCTTTTTGACAGGGGATTCTTCAGCAAGGAACTGATGTTTGCTTTAGCGAATGGACCATATCCATATCTTATATTCGTTCCAAAAAATGAAAAGGTCAAAGAAGAATTGGGGAAAATGGAAGAAAGTGAGCGAAAAAAAATCACATATGAATTTAAGTTCTACAAGGATAAAACCACAATTTGTGGTAGTACTACAATGGCCCTACTTAAGAAAATATTTGACACGAAGAGTGAAAAAGAGTTTGACTGGGCCTTTGCAACAGACCAAGAAGAGATTAATCTGGATTACATCATACCCACATACAAAGGACGATGGCGGATTGAGACTGGTTTCCGCGTCCAGGACGAAGCCCGGATCAAATCCAAATCCAAGGATATGAAGATTCGTTATTTCTATTTCATTTATGAACAGGTACTTCAATTGCTGTGGGCTATCTTTTACAAAAATGAGATGAGTTTCAAAGCATTTATCATTGAGATGTATGAAATGAGTAATGAAAGAGTTAGCAAGCAAGAGAGAAAATAGAAGAGGGCCAGGGCATAGATATCTTAGGGCTATGTCTTGATAGGCCATAGAGATATCTGAGGCTCATTGGTAGTATGTCATCCTTAATGTTCTTCTCTCGAAAATTCGGATTCTAAGATGGCCCTATCTCAATAAATTATGTCATTCGGAGATACGGGTTATATACTATTGATGACCAACATCCATTAAAACAAGGATTGAAACAATCCACCACGATCTCGTCTCGTATCTTTTCCTCTTTATTATCACGGCTATATCTTGCTTTGTGGAGTACTTTTCCTATGCTAACATTCTCGTGCTCGCGCTCGAGTGTGATGCCATGCGAGAAAATTGAGGTTCATACACTTAATTTTTATGTTTTTTCAATTTAGTTAGAAGGAACTTCCATGCAGGGATTATTTCGACAGAGTCTGTTTTGCCCTCTTTTTCCATATCGATAATGATCACTTTCTTCACTTTGTTCCCAAATTTCTCAACGAACTTCTTGACCTGCTTCACATCCTTTTCGGTCATCTTTACTTCGATCGCGATCAATTCGCCATCATCCTGAATTATGAAATCTACTTCAAACCCGTTCCTATAAAAAAACCTTGCATCCATCTCGGTGGATATGATATTCTCCAGCATGAAAGGCAGGACATTTTCAAGATTTTGATTGAAGGCAAAGGCGATGTTCGGTGTTGCGAGATAGACCTTCTTCAGTTTCCTGAGGCTGGCGATGGGGCTGCCGCGGTAATTGAATACGAATTTGGGGAAATTGGATCGTCATCGAGAAGATTATGTATTTTTCATTTACCGTTGATATAATAATTGATCTTGACTCCGGTCACCCTTAATGTGCTTTGTAGTAAACCAAATTCAAATGAATAGTAATCTAAAAATTCTTTAGTCGATAAAACAATAAAAAACATTTATTTAGCTCTAGATGATTAACAGGCGGTGTAAAGATGCAATTGATAGCCAATATCAATTATAACAATGATTGAACTAACAAATAAATGTGGCAGAGCCACACTTCCTTTGTTTATTTTGAGGAATTGATTTGAGAATGTACAAAGTGATCATCCGAGATCTCAAAAACAAAGAGGATATTGCCATCAGGGCTAGTGATAATAATAATTTCTTGTTTACCAGTATAGGTGATAATATCCGTATTAAAAACAAAGTTTATAAGATCACACATCGATCTTATGAGATCACGGATGATGACGATTGGATACAGATAATAGACGTTATCGAAGCAATATAAATAAAAATATGCTCGGTTCATGGTGTTTATATGAAGATCAGGACAACATTCGTTTTTCAATTCACAGACCCCAAGAGCGCCGAGCATATCAGAGATGCATTGGAAGTGGATAATTATGATCATGTCCGAACAACACTTGATGGCAATAAGTTGACCGCCGAGATCGAAGCCGATTCGCTTTTAAGCCTGCTCCACACCACAGAAGACTACCTATCTTGCCTGGTCATCGCAGAAAATGTGCTCGAACAGACAGAGTCTAATAAAGATAAGAGTGTGAATTGATTATATATCAAAGTATTACTGAAGGTGGACCGTTGGGCCTTCGGCTTGGCCTTTGGCCAAGCCTTCGGCCGATCACTATGATCATTTAATAAACAGAATCGTTTGGTGAGGGGGGACCATTACTATGGATTGTTGTTGAAAAACATTTGGTGAGAGGGGGAATTATTTATTCTTTTTTCCTAAATATGATATTAAGCCATACAGTAATTTTCCTTGTTTTTCAATTAAATTGTGAATTCTTTTATGATCTTCATTAGCGATGTAACCCAGTCTATTAGCGATTATTGATAGACTATCAACTTCATTTAGTGAACCTATTGCAATCTTTAAGTGGTGTATATAGCCCGCATTTGTTCCTACTCCAGAGCCTTCAGCAATATTACTTGAAATAGAAACAACAGCTCTCTTAATTTGGGAGGTTAGACCGTAAATTTCTTCCTTTGGAAAATCCTGTGTAATTTTATAGATATGAAATGCCAAATCAATTGCATTTTTCCATGCGTCAAGTTTCTCAAATGTTTTTGCCATGTTTTTTGAAAATTCTTTAAATGATATATAATTATTCATTTACCGAAAAACATCTATCCCCCCTCACCAAACGATTGTAGACAATAATTCATTGGAGTGGGTCTCCAAACGATTCCAAGTGATAGCTACTTGAAGTGGCCCCCAAACGATTGTAAATGATCATTTATTGAAGTGGTCCCCCCTCTCCAAGTGATTTACATCGATAAAACATCAAAACGGTCCGTATATCAATATATATCTATCAACAGTACCTCTTTCAGTTTCTTACCTTGCGAACATTTAACATTTTTGTTAACAGCCTTGATCTCGTATTGTGACCCATATTTCAAGCCAGATGGAAAACATTTTTTATAATTCTCACACCCGCGATCTATGCAATCTTCTTCTTTTTCAATGGTAATTCTGGCCTTTTCCACTGCAGTATCCGCATTCAATGCATATTCGATCGGCATTATTTCATATTCGACTGCACGCACACCACCTTCGTGGATCTTGCAGTCGTGATGCATGGTCCGAACTTCCTTGACCTTGTAATAACGCCCCTCCTCAAGATTGAAGCAAACTGTCTTAACCTTGCATTCGCGACACTCAGACAACGGGCCTAAGTACAGGAACATATTATCCTTTTTTGCTTGTTTTTCACCTATTAAAGTAACATTAGCCAAAATGAATACCTCCCGGTATGTTTTTGTATATGTATATATGAAAATCTTTAATTCTATTTTGGAGGTAACTGCTATAATCTTAAATAAATATATCTAGTTAAAAAGATTATTCGACTCTTCTCCGAATTTGGGCAATATTAAGGGTTGGGGATCACAACTTTGGGGTCAGGACAAGATATCAGTATATTTGGTGCATAGGCTATTTGAAAAGTCAAATTTTAAATTGGAACAATTTTCCTGAGAAAAATTATTCTACATTGGAAAATTCTTTGACTTTTCCAAAGTTAAAAAGTGTAAAAGTAAATCCAAGTTTTTCAATTTGCAATCTCTAATCTCCAATTTTCAATTGCCTTAGCATACATGTTGCGGGTTAACCCCTGAACTC
>JAEHCK010000193.1 GCA_020696345.1 Thermoplasmata archaeon
GTTAATATCTTCCGAACCTAAACTAATGAAATATAAGCAGAGCCTGACAAGCGAAACTTAAACAGAGCCTAACGAAGTGGAGCCCGAGCCCGATAATAATGGAGTGATATCTTAGATTTACATGAATTCTGCTCCTGAAAGCCGACTCCGAGGGACCTGCCCTCATCTCCTGTGCCAGATCGTGGCACAATGACCCCAGACCCCTAGTTGATGCTTAAAATCTTTATTTTATGTTTCAACAGGATATTTTCCTGCTCCCTTAAATCGGGAGAAGAACCGATTATTTCAGCTCTTTAGGTGGCAATCCTGACATAGATTCAGACCAATCGTGTGACAGGTGACTTTTGATCGATGAGCTGTCTGAGTGCCCGGAACGTTTACCTATCTTATCTTTATTACTTCGTGAACTGCCTCGATCCTTGCTACGGCCGGCTCTTGGTTCGCTGCCACGGCCACCCCCATTATTTTTTGAGTTTCTGGTTAAACTTAAGCCAATAAGAATAAAAATTATAATGAAAATTATGATCCCTATGACTGTGTTAATATCGATGGCTTGTTCTTTTTCCTTACTCTTTTCTGCAGCAATTACAAATTGAAGAAATGCGATCTGATTTTTTTCCATATATATGCCAGTGTTATTTTGAACATGGTCGTCTTCATATAACCCCCTTGTGAAATATGATTCATTTTCCCCCGATCTCCAGCCATTTTTATCGATGACGTTACCCAGTAATTTAAATGCGACCTTACCTTCATCATTACTTGATCCTTCTGCGATCTTGGTTTCTTTCCAAAAACTATAGACCGAGACCGCAACTTCGGGTAATGGTTTTGCATCAACATCCAATACCTGTACTTCAAACCACCAGTAGATATTGACCAATGCATCATCATATACTTTCACTAATGGCGGGGTAATACCATTTGTACTACAATTTGTTAAATGCGCCTCGGTAGTGCCCATGACCTGAAGTGGTAAACTAAAACTTGAATTTAACGCTTCAAATGTGCTTGCACGAGTTAGGTTGGTAAATTGTTTTTCAGTACAATCGAATACGGATTCGGAGATCATGATCTTTTTAGGCAAAAATGAACTTACTTCAACTACTGAATCGTAAACCTCGATCTGGTTAGAAAAATGCCGCATCTTGAAATTTTGAATATTCGAATCATATATTTTCAAGTTAGAACAAGTGATAATATCCAAGCCTGAGATATCTGAGTTATGTATGTTCAAGATCGACCCGATCTCATTTATTTCAACATTCACAATATCGGAGTTTGTGATCTCAAGTTTGTCGATCTTATCCATTTTTGAATTGTAAAGCTTTGACTGGCTGAAGATATCCATTGTTGTACATGAATTGACTTCGAGGCCGGTAACGATCGAGCCGGAGATGTAAAAATTATCACTATGCTCTATTATCATCTCGCCAAAATTTTGATTGGATGTTATTGTAAAATCTTTACAAGATATATTGAACTCGGTCGAATCGATATCACTGTTTTTTAATAATATAGTCGATCTGTCGCGTGCGCTTACTTTGTTTGCACCCAATATCATGCTGTCGATCAGCTCTAGGTTGGCATTATCGTTTATATTAACGACCAATCCGCCAATGCCCGGTGTTAATGTACTCGAGCTCAAGTGCACCTTGGATGATCCACGGGCGTTGAGCGTACTGATCTTGAGCTCACTATTTTCTTCTAAGATGATCTTTCCAGTGCCTTCCAGGTTGATGGTGATCGCATAGTTGCTCTGCAATCCTCCATTACGCAAATGCAGCGTACCATTATCTTTCACCGTGATGTAAAGGTCGTTATCCGCAATTTGAAGTATCGTGACCGTGGCAGAATTAATGATCAATAATTCCCCGCTCCCATTGATCACGATCGGCATATCGAAGGTTCTATTGTCGACGATCTCCTTTGTAGTGTAGATATATCTAATTTCCGGGTCGGACCGTGTATCTTTGGATCCTTCACCCTCAGCCTCGGCTTCAGATACAAAATGGTCAGTGGGTTCGGAAGTGTTGGCAGCGTAGGTTTTTATTCCGCCGATCAACATACACAAGACTAAAAATACAAGAAAACTAACTTTATATAAAGTTCCCATCCTAATATAAATGGCTCTATTCATAAGGTTCCCATCCTCGAGCAAGATTTTAAATAAATATAATATCTGGATTTAGTAAAACTATTTTCGGTTATTTATAGTTTTGCTTAAACACCAGTAGGTTTAATAGGACAGTTATTGTAGGTATTGGAATAGGTATTGCGGTAATGGGTGTTGTGTTATTGTTGAGGATATTGGAAATTTGAAATTGTAAATTTGAAAGTTCCAACAACATCTCATTCATTTTAATATAGCCTTTTATAATGATTTTCTAGATAAATACGAATTGGATGTTTTCCATTTTGATGAATTTAATTTCTATCAACAATGATTAAATATTAAAATTAAAACCTTATACATGGCAATATATATAATCCATAGCAGAATCATTTGGAACATAGTGAGGTCTTTTACCTTCAAATACTTCATCAGTTATAGTAAGTTGTCTAATTTCATCCCTCTTAAATAATTTCCACCCTCGTGATTCACTAGATTCGCTGTATCCGCCTGTTTGCTAACCTCTTAAAACATCATTTCCTGCAGTACTTCTACCATAACAAAAAGGTTCTACTGTTCGGAAACCACCATTATACCAAAATCGCATAATTTTATGCTCTTTAATTGCTTCACATATTTTCTTCATTTTTTTCCTCCAAATCCTTATAAAACGGGATATTTTCTAACGACTCAATTGAAAATAATTCTGGTTTTTCTAAACCTAGAATAATTGATTGTCTTAATTTATTTTCAAGTTCCTTAACTTGATTATTATTAATTTTAGTTGTTTCGCCATGAACTATTTTCGATCTACTTTTGTACATCTCTGCTAAAAAGGTACTATCATTAAATGCATTTGATTTTTCATTATTAAGACGTAAAGCACCTCTTAATGATACTTAAAAAGTCATCTCTTGTATTCCATCTGGTTGATATAACGCTTCAAATCCAATCATGTAATCAATCAATTTATCTTCTATTCGATGTCTTTTTAGCCCATAACTTAACCGGGTAACAGCAGTCTCAATTCTCTTATATGTTTTAATAATATCCTTATCGCTATAATTTTTTTTCTGGTTTTTTGTTAATGAATCGAACTCTTTGATTGTAATTTCATTTTTCTTTCTTAAATTAATTAATTTCTTAATTGCTTTAATATCTTCTTTGGCAAAGAAATCAGGAGGTAAATTAATTTCATTTATCCAGACTGGACTTGACAGATGACGTTTAAATGGAAAAAAAGTAAGGATTTGAATATCAATTGAATTTACTCTGCGAATTTTATTTGATCCGAATATCCAAAATGCTTCAATCACTTTATTAAAAAGTTTCGATGTTTGTTCTAATCGTTCCCAAATATCCGTTGGTATTTGAATAGGTTTATTAGGGTCAATTACATTTTTTTCTTCTTTATAAAAGCGTTCAATTACAAATTTAATTTCATTTAATAATATCTTTTTCATATAGGGATGGTCCACCAGATTATAATTATTAATTTCTTCTTGACTTAATCTTCTAATTATTATTTTTTCTTCATCATCTATAACTATTTTATCACCATCATAATCAAATCCTAATATTAGACATGAATCTTTTAATTTAAGTGTTTTTGAATAAAAGAAATCTTCAAAATCATTATACCAATAATCGAATGTTGTCTTCTCAAATCGTTCTTTATAAATGAAATATTGAAAAATAAAATACAAAAGAAGAGAATTTACATCTTCTATTACAACTACGGTCTTAATAACATCAATTCTTTTTCCAAATAATCTTTTAATATTATCGTCTTTATTCATTATTTTAATAACATCTTCAAGATGCAATTTTTTAATTATTTCATCAGTTTTCCTAGTCTGGACATATAACCAATTAACCAAATAATCCTTATCTTCAGAGATCCTAAGAATTTCGTTTCTTGGATAAAAAGAATTCAAATAAGTACATGCATTAATAGTTAGTTTTTTTAATTCTTCATAAAGAGATTTATTCTTTATTGATTTTTTCAAAAATATCACCATGATAATACAGTTACCATTATTGTATTATAATAAATACTCCTTTTTGTCCTTTTCTCCTTTTTTAGTTCTATCATAAACTAAAGGGGATCTTTTTCATAATAACGTCGCCGAAGCGCAACTGAGGCGACATATATTTATTATATCGATATGTCGAATAAGAAAATATATCATAGGGAAAACTCGATATAGTGAAAATGTAATTTATTATCCATACATTTTCACCTTACGAAGTTTTAACGAAGTGACCTATGGCCCTTTTTCAAATTAATACCGATAACCTTATCTATCAATATTTAGTTTATATTGACTTCTATACAAAAAACCTTATTAAGTGTCTACGGAATTTATTAGGATTTTAGGTCAATCTCAATCATCAATTAATAAGTATGTAAGAATAAAATAAAAAAAGAGTGATGAAAATATTAGCTACAGTAACCAATGTTGTTCATAGTGGAAGAGCTATTCCTGGAATATTTATTGAAATAGAATTGAAAAATGATGAAAATGAAAGAATTTCAATTCTAGGTTATTCAATTGATATTCACATTTGTGGAATAAGTATTGGAAATAACGTAAAATTTAGTACATTAACAATTAAACCAAATAATTGTAGTAAATTAAGAGAATTCTATGATATCACACCGTATATTTTTAAAACGATTGAAAATCAAAGAAAAGGTGGTGATGTGCCAATTAACATTTCAATTGGAATTTTACGAATTAATGCAACTTCTCAATTAAACATTAACAGTTTTAATTATCATGGAATAAATGTACAACCAATCAATTATAAACTCTCAGAAAGAGATTGGATATCACTCGTTTCTAAAATGGGTTATGCAAACTATGCAATTTTTGAAATTCGATATCCAGATATACCATTAATATTAGGTTTTGATAAAATTATTAAAAGATTAGAAGAAGCACAAAAACTTTTATTCGAAGGTAGAAATGAGGAAGTTGTAACTAAGTGTAGAAAAGCTTTTGAGATTCTAAACCCACTTGTATTAGATAAAACTTCAGGAATAAAGGCAATGACATCTCAATTATCAACACAAATTGATATGGGGTGTACAAAAAAACAAAATGAGCCGTCTAAAAGCGAAAGAATAGAAGAACTTCGACAAAAAATTTGGAAAACACTTCATATGGGTCCGCATGAAGGGTACACTTTAACAAGAGATGATGCTGAATTAATTCTATATTTGTGTCTATCACTAGTAAGATATTATTCATCCCAATTTTACAATTTATCAAAGAATGAATAATACCCGGATTCTGGGAGTTAATGTTATTATGGAGCAAAGGAAACTTAAAAGTTTTACTACAACCACTATTCGATTAATATCTAAATAAAATGTTCAAAACTTTATTCAAAGAAGTTAAAATTTTTGATATTTTTAAACTATTCCATTTTTTAACTAAAGTATATTAAGTGACAAATCTATATTCATACTGGAGTTTGAAATGATTAAAAAAAACTCTAAGAAAATCCTGAACAAGGATAAACTTCGTTGGTACAGTGCTTTATTAGCTCTTGTAACATCTTTGATAAACCTTGTTAATAGGTTAACATGATTGCCCTTTTGGGTAAATAACTTGGAACTCAAATCATATATAATAAACTTGAAATATGAGTTAAGAATCAAATGGATCGTGGTATAAAGTAGGAAAAAAATTTGGTAGGAAAATTGTGAGCAAGCTAAATCCTTGCTCACTTTTTTATTTTTTTTAATATCTTTTTGAGTGACCGATAGGTTGCTCTATCAAATGAATTCCAGATCCTTTAGGTTCTGTTTGAATTTTGATAAACGTCTAATGTATTTTTGGACCCGTAGCGGCGCTTTTGCACCAAGTGGCAAGCACTTTAAAATACCGCTTCAGGTCGTGTATTAATGTCTTTAAGAAGCTTTAGCCATGCTTATGGCGAATCGAATTATCATATTGTGTTAGTACCTAAATATAGAAGAGATATATTTAAGAATATCCATATAGCAAGAATATGTAAAATGGTTTTTCAAGATATTGCCA
>JAEHCK010000119.1 GCA_020696345.1 Thermoplasmata archaeon
TAGCTGTTATTGAAAATTGAAGAATAGAGATTGAAAAATAAAAAAAAACAATAATGTAATTTCAATTTACATTTTATAATTTTCACTTTACAATTTACAATGCCGTAAGCGCCAATAAAGCTGATTTACCCCAGTACCCCAATACCCCAGTACCCCAATACCCCAGTACCCCAATACCCCAGTACCCCAGTACCCCAATACCCCAGTACCCCAGTACCCCAATACCCCATTACCCATTACCCCATTACCCCAGTAGTAATAAATTGCATTCCCCTCTTTACATTCTTACTTAAACTTTTACATTTTGACTTTTACAATACCCCAAGCAATAATTACTTGAAGTGGTCCCCCCTCCGCAAGTGCTTCACATCGATAAATCAACAAAACGGTCTATACTTACAGATGTTACAACATATCTTACAGAAATGTATATATATATTCTAACATCTAAATGTAATAGAAAAGCACCTCTTATCTGTATGGGGGGAATTCCATAGGTAAGAACAACAATAAAGATATGATAAGAAAATCCTCATCTTTGATATTGATCTTCTTAATGGTCATTAGTGTTATTGTAGTATCGGGTAGCTTCAGCGTTGGTAACATTGTACAGGAGCCAAGTCCAAATGAAAGTGCAACTACCGATCATTCGTGTTCGGCACGCTCCACACACTCCACACGCTCAACAAGCTACACACGCTCAACACCATCTGTCAATATTGGCCCCGATCGATCGGGATCTGGTAAATTTGGAGAAGTTGTTGTTTATAATTTAACGGTTACGAATTTACAAGCGGTTCCCGATAACATTGATATTACATATATGAGTGCACCTAATGGATGGAGTGTAACGTTATTTGAAAACGACGGGGTAACATTACTGCATGATACGCCATCTGATGGTGATGGCATACCCGATACCGGTCTTTTAATGTATAATGGATCAATAAACATTACCGTGAAGATCACGATTCCTTCGGACAAATTCATTAATGAACCTGAGAATACCACGATTTATGCAAGATCATCAGCCGAACCGTCAGATCCTGGAGATCTCGCAAATTTAATCACTATTGCCAATCCGTTCTTGGATATTAAACAACATACTGAACCAACAATGATCTATGTTGACTCCTCGGAGATCTATGGGTTTAATACAAGATCGAGAATAACACTGAATGTAACGGGCGGCGGTTTACCCTCGACTAAAGGAAAATCACTTGATGTTGTTCTAACATTGGATAATTCGGGTTCAATGGCAGGCGCCCCTATAAATGGATTGGTAAATGCTGCAAATAATTTTATCAATAAACTCGGTGATGAGGATAGAGTTGCGATCTACTGTTACCGATTAGTTTGGTTCGCCACACCAAGACTATTACAGGACTGGACATTTATGACGCCTGCGGGAAAAACAGCCGCACATAACGCAATAAATGGCCTTCTATCGGATACCAATCACGGGACACCGCTCTGGGATACCATTTATGATGCGATCGGAAAGGCGTCAGTGCCGGTGAAAGGCCGTAGGCCGATCGTAATTGCAATGACCGATGGTGTAAATACCAGAGACAATTATGGTGTTGTGGTGCCCCAGGGGCCCTGGCCGCCATATAACAATGACGGCAACGCCAATGATGATTGGGCAACCCCACCCATAACACAAGGTCTTTGTGAAGCGCCACTTACGGTTTTCACTATAGGTCTTGGCATCATCCCCGGAAGTAGTAACGAGAACAGCATGAAGGAGATCGCACTTTCTTCAAATCCGGCTGGTGAATATTATTATGCACCCTCATCCAATGATCTTGATAAGATCTATAATGCCATAGCAAAAAAGATAATGAAAGTATCGGGAGAAGACCCCGATCCAACAGATAACAAACCAATGATGACCTATGTCTTACCAGATTATATTAACTATGTAAAGGGTTCTTTTATTTTAGAACACAATTCAATAGAAACCGACCCCGATCCCGATAAGATCATAGAAGATACTTCGAGTACCACCTTGAGCTGGGAAGTTAAAACGATATATATTAATGATACCTGGTCAGTCTCTTTTGAGGTCACATCAACAAAGATCGGATGGGTGCCTGTGAACCTTTATCCGGATTCTAATGTATATTATACGAATTCTGTTTTCCCAAACCTTACCATCCCCTTCCCGGAAATTTGGATCGAGGTATTGCCCTTACCAACACCAGATCTTGTCATTACCAATATTATGGTGGACCATACACCATATCTCTCATCAGATCATATGATCGCAGTAGAAACAGGACAAGAAGTAGAGATATCGGGCCAGGTAAAAAATATTGGCTCCGGCGCCACAAGTATTTTTAGTGATACTTTTAAATTAATATTTTATAATTCCAACAGTCCGTTCAATCCATTTTTCAGCACATATGTCGGTGCATTGGAACCATCAAAGATATCACCGATATCTCGATCCACTTGGAGATCACCAAAGGCTGAAGGCATTTATGAGATCATACTATTTGTGGATTATGATAACATAATACCCGAGGGCGCCGATGGTGAGCAAAATAATAAGATCAAAATTACATTTCAGGTCGAGAAGCCAGTATTCGTCGATCTTATTCTAACAGATATAACTATTGATGACCTCATTTATGACATTACGTCGATAAATTTCGATCTCAAGATCGATTCCGAGGTGGATATCAACGCACGAGCAAAAAATTTGGGTAATGTGGATACTAATTTTTACTCACCCGATTTCCATATAGCATTTTACAATTCCACCACACCATTCATCCCATTTTTAGATGTTGTAATTGTATCTTTGGCGCCATCGGAAAAGACCACTGAAAATAGATTTAATTGGAAAGCGCCGGCGATCCCGGGTATCTATGAGGTCATTTTATTCGTGGATTCAACCGATGCAATACCCGAGAATGATCTTAGCGGAGAAGCAAATAATAAAATAAGAATAATATTCAATGTGACCCAATATCTTGTAGTCGATCTCATTATAGGAGAGGTTGAAATTAACGACATTTCAAACACATCTAACCTATTAACACCTACATACATTGATACTACCCATACAACATCCATAGAACTAGATCTTGTAACTGGCCAGACCATAATTATTAGCAGCCAAGCCATGAATTTTGGTAATGCAGATACGAACATATTCTCTTCAAAATTTGACATTTCATATTACGAGACCTCGATCCCGGCAGCGAACCCAATCGAACCGTTTTTTCATCGATCGATCGTATCATTATCGCCCCTTAACCTTTCGGCGAAATATTTATCTTACTGGACCGCGCCATTAATACCTGATACATATAACATAGTTTTATTTGTCGATTCCGCCGATGAGATACCAGAAGGACTGGATCTGGAATATGAAAACAACAATATTTTTGAAATCGAAATTCATGTTCACGAGCTACCCCCTCCACCATCGCCGCACTTGACAGTATCAGGGAATAATGTGATCATTGAATGGAATACAACCCGTGAAGTTGCACAGGCACAATATAGCATTTATGGCGGCTGTACTCCCCAAACCATAGACCTTACCGAACCTCTGGGATACAGCAAGAGCGATCTTTGGGTCCATGAAGCGTGCCTGATCGAATATTCGGAATTTTATTATATTATCCATTCGGTTGATGTTCGTGGTTGGGAGGGGCCGTCAAGTGGGATCATTGGTTTTAAAACCATCACATTCAAAAAAGGGTATAATACGTTTTCATTGCCTCTGGAACCCTTCATCATACACAGTGCGGACTGGTATGCAGATGACATTTTCTACGGCGAATCCGATGACGGCGTTATATTTGAGTATAGAGCCTCCTTGCAAAAATGGATCGGCCATCCAAAAGGTTTACCGGGAGGTATAAATGATTTCGACCTCCTGGTAGGTGAAACTTACATGATCCATATTTCTACTGCTGAGGAATTGAAATATACATTTATTGGTCGACCTGGCACCGACATAAGATATTTGGCCGGTATTATTGGAGACCCCCGATTGGGAAGCGCCATTGAATTTCGAGAGAATTTGATATTGACACAGGGGACCAACGGGGTTGTTCTTAATTGGAAATGCGCAGCCGATGTAAACGAATTTGAAAAGGCAGATCATTATAATATATACAGAAGTAAAAAAAGAGGCGCTTATGATTTCATAGACCTTTTAGCACTTACACCACCAGGCCATCCCGAGATCACCACATATACGGATACGGATATAGATATGGATATGGGTAAGGAATATTATTATCTGGTTGTGCCAGTTAATCAATTTGGCCGTGAAGGAAGTAGCACTTACAGCATGGGAATGATCGTAAAATATTATTTTCGGGGGTATAATGACTTTTCATTACCTTTACATCTATCTCCGATCACCATTGTAAACGGGAATAAAAGTAGTGTTGTAGAATTTTCAGAACCACAGTTTTCGGACATGGGCATAGATGCGGATACTCTGTATTACTATAACCACTCATTACAAAAATGGATAGGCATACCAAGATCATATCCTGCCGGGCAAACAGAGAAATTAGTTGCCGGTAAAGGATATCTCATTTATGTTGCAGCCGAAGTTATTAAATTTAGCTTTATTGGTAAATAATTGAAAAGAGATTTGAGAAACATGAAACATTTGAAATATAAGTTAACAAAGATACTTGCTTTATTCGTATTTATGTCAGCCTTGGCATTGATATTTAGCACTATGTGGCTGGAAACATCAAGTGCACAAAGCAGCCAAGCAGAACCAAGCACACAAGCACAAGGTTTGATCACAATTTGGGGTAAGGTTTATCGATCTGATGGGTTCATGGTGGGACAAGAATATGACGGCGCATATGCCGCGGTCATAATCGAACATAACGGTGTAAAAACAACTCATGTTGACGATGAGGGCGGGCTTCAGAATGGATATTATAAATGCACCATCCAAGAGGGTTACTGGTCACCGAATGATAAATATTCGATCATGATCGATGGTTCAGGTTGGGGTGATCTACCGAAATATAATGCAGATGGCATAAGGATAACCCCCGACCAAAAAGTGGTAAGCTCAGGTTTGGATCATTGGCGCCTGTCCGGACCTGGCCAAGTGAATCGAGATGTAATTACATTGGCGGAGAAACCCTCCACACCCACGAATTTTGAGCCTTTAATAGGGATCGTGTGTGCAATAATGATCGGGTTTATAGGAATATTATTTCTTGTTATATTTGATAAACAGAAAGTCAATATTTTGATCTTGGACAAGAGTGACTACCGAATTCGTGGTATACATGGTATAAAAAAATGGGAGGGGCTATTGGCCTACACGTGCGGTTACGGGGAACCTAGAAAACCGAAAAAGATCGGTGAGATCTTTGGAACCGCTATAAACGTAAAAGTTGAGAGCATTCAGCAGGTATCGGTCAATAAGATCATCAGGACCAAAGATGGAAAATATATCTGGTACAAACCAAAATTAATTTCCGATCGAAAACCTGCCAAAACCCCCGGTAGAGTTGATAGGATCGAGGATTTAGATGCGTTATGGTTTGCCGGTGGTGGACTCGAGCTTGAATCCGGTGAATCTTTACCACATGCAGTTAGAATATACAGAATTAGAAGATTTGTCTTGTTGGTGCTTCCTTTTGTAATGATCGAGTTGCTTATGGCGGTATCTTCCTGGTATGATCTGTTCATGGCAACTTCATGGGATAGTCCTGTAATTATGGGTAATTTTCTCATATTAGCGATCGGTATCGTTGCAGCTTTCTGGGCATACAGGCGGACGGCAATGGTGAAAAGACCGGAAGCACACCTTGAAGAAGAGTTGCCGGAAGTTAAGCCAGACTCCGTGCGTCCATCAGTGTCGCGTTATAGCCCAAAACCGCTTGAACAAGCCGCACGCGCTGCAGGACCAACAGGTGCAGGTGCATATGCTGGTGCAGGTGCAGGTGCAGATGTAATAAAAGTCGAAGAAGATCTCCCGATCACACGCCAACGATATTTACCCCCCATTAACCAAAAAAAACCTGTACAAGTGGCTGTAGCTACACCGAAAGCAGTAATGCAAGAACGAGAGCAGGAACAGCCATTAAACATTATACCTATCGCCCAAACCGTGAACCGGCCTGAATTGTCTGATGCCAAGTCTGATATTAATCCTGATGGTAATGATGGAACCAAACAGATCGAGATCGATGTGCCTTTAAAAGTAAACAGATATTCGAACACAGGAGGATAGTTCCGCTTATGGCCAATCGATCTTCTATTATAACTCAGGCTCTTGTATTATTAATTATTAGCAATATTATGATCTTGGCATATTCACCAATATCAAACGACGACCCTTCATCATCAACATCATCATGGATACAAGTAAATACAACCGAAACCGGGAATAGTGATCGTGCTTTATTTCACAGAGGCTCGATGATCTCGGACGATAATGTACACGGTGGATATTGGCTAGATACTTTTGAAGACCGGGATGGGTCGGTGTTTGGTGAGAATCTCAATCTATCATCGGGCGAGGTTAAACTCGAACTGGACCATGAGAACATAGTCTTTTCCGATGATCTCTCGACCAATCCTCTGGATGATAACAAATGGAATGAACAAATTGGGTCGGGCACACAATTCACACCCTCACCCGTTTTGCTGGTATTGAAATCCGAGGAGTCTCAAACCAAAGATGCATACATAGAGACTGACGCCTCCTGGCCTTTGGGACGGATAGTTGAATGGGAGTGGAAATCGGTTTTGGAAGGTGGTTCTGAAAGTTACGATCATTATCTACATGTTTTTCATACACCCGCCGAAAGCATTCGGGTAACTATTGGTGGAGATCGCCGGGTAATGCTGGAAACAACCTCAGGTAGAGGTAGAAGCACAGGTACATGTAATGATAACGGTGGTGGTGATCGTGATGGTAATGATGGTAGAACAGCTTCCGGGCCGGTATTTACCATTTCGGAAAATACATGGTATAAGATGTGCTGCAAGATATCCTCAAGTGATGTAGAATTTACGATCAAAGATATGTCGGGAAAACTTCTTAATACGCAAACCATTCAACATCAAATGAGCGGAACCGGCAGAATAAAATTGGTATTTGCCCTAAAAAATGATAATATTGCTTCTTTTGATGTAAGGCTGGATAATTTGCAAATGAGTTTGGGTTATCAAGGACCCGCAAGTCTAACCACGGTTCCGATAGAGCTCACCGATAAAAAGTCATGGGATATGCTTGCCATCAATAAACTTGAACCGTTTGGCACGAGCATTCGGGTCAGTATATTGGATGGTCATAGTGATGAACCGATAGCCGGATATTCCGATCTGGATTCGGGTATCGTAAACATATCGGGAATAGAACCCAACATACACTCAAGTTTAAGATTGAAAGCCACTTTGGAACAAAGTACTGAGATGACGACACCAGTATTGAATTCCTGGGGTTTAAGTTGGGTCGCGGATAAGGTTTGGCAGGATACATTTATCAGTGCTTCAAAGATCTCAGGATCGAATAATGTGATTGTAAACGACGGCGCCGTACAACTTGCCAATGGTAGAGCTTATGGTACCATAATAACAAAACCCATTTCAGTGCCGGCTTACCATTCATGGAATACCGTATTTGTTGACAAGATCGAACCAAACAACACAGCCATTTCAATTACGATCATTGACAAGTTTACTAATGACAATATAGACGACAGTTTCACCGATCTATCCGCATCGGTATTCAATATAAATTCGATCGACCCGATAACTCATCCGGTTGTGAAATTAAAAGCGACCTTTACCGGCAATGGTTCGACAACGCCCATACTTGACTCCTTGATAATCAATTGGAGTGTGAACACTCCACCCGAGATCCTGGAGCTTAACACACAAGAATCGGTTCTGCGAACGAACACGGTTCAAATGTCGGTCAAATGTGTCGATTCACTGGACCAGGGTTCGGAATTGCAAATAGAGTTCAATTACAGATCGCCCGACGTGCCTGATGAGAATGATTGGCAGGATATTTATTTCTCTGATAAAAGATATTATAATGATCATTGGATCATCAATTTCACGCCCGAAAGTGATGCGGTTCTGGGAAAATATGCAATAAATATCTCGTGTACAGATAGACATGGTAGTTCGGTAAGTGCATTCTACGAAGAACACATCGAGGTTGTGAACAATAAACCGGGTCAACCAACAGTTCGCATCGTTCCAGGATCACCGAACTCTACCGATGATCTGAAATGTCTGATATCGAATGTAACCGATATAGAAGAAGAACCGATCGAATATAATTATGAATGGTATAAAAATTCCGAACTTCAAGCGATATTTACTGATCAAGTGCCATCTTCAATGACCGAGCGAGGCGATATCTGGAAATGCATAGTGACGCCCAATGATGGAAATGATCCCGGAGAACCTGGTAATGCACTCGTAAAGATCCAAAACTCGGAACCGATAGTCGATCAAATGATCAAACAAATTATATTTTACGAAGATACCATAGATAATACATCCATTGATCTGAGTTCTATATTTGCCGATCCCGATAACGACGCTCTCAAATATTCCTTCACTAAAAATGTAAACATTAGTATAAAGCTCGATAGTCAACTTGGGTTGGTCAAATTTACACCCGAGCCCGATTGGTCGGGTAATGAGACCATATTTTTCAGGGCCAATGACTCCATGGCAGAAGTAGAATATTCGCTCCTTGTCAACATCCTACCGGTAAATGATCCGCCGGTCATCAATAGTATCTATAACAGGACGATGATCTTTCGAGAAAATCTCACCATCGTTACCAGAGTAAACAAAGATATGTTCATAGATATCGATGCAACAGATGTAGATAGTGATAAACTAAAATATTCGATCAAGATAGATGGCAGATCGCCTGAAGATATAAAGAATCTTGATCTTGACGGAAATACAGGTCAAATATGGTTTCGCCCGAATGAAGATGATCTGGGTTCTGTTCGTATAATGGTCATTGTTAGAGATAATGATTCCGGTGTTGCCAGAAAAGAAGTCACGATCAAGGTCATAGACACCACCGAACCGGAACTTTGGTTGGAGATCCAGTCATTGATAATTATGGTTATCATGATCACATTTATCGTAATTATCATCTCGATTTTTATTTTTATGGAATGGCGTCGCAAGAAAAAGCAGCGGGAGTCGGAAGGTTCCGGCACTCAAGATCTACAAAATATGGAACACTTACAAAAAACAATATCACCTTTGGAAATGTTGAAATTACTGGCCTGGCATCGTTCCAAAAATGATCTGGACCTAAAAACATATAAGAGATTAAGAAAACGCATACTGGCAATGGATGGTGCGCCAATAAGTGTCAGTAAAATGAAATTAAAAATTGCATCATCGGATGAGGTAAAATCCGAACTAAATATTTTTCCAATGGAGCAACCTCGATCACCAATGGTGTCAACGGCAATGAATAAGGAGGAGCTGTTAAAATTGCCGCCGGCTGATAAAGTGCGATGAAGAGATGTTGTGAATTTTCTGTTTAAAATTTCTCTTCCAGTGCAAACCCCTTTTTAAATTTAAATGTAGTTCTCCCCGCTAAATATCCTACGATTGGCATCATAATATTCACCATTCCGAATAGAAAACCAACACCACCACCTGCCGTAACAGACACCTCACCCGCTTCAGCTCCAATTATTCCAATAAGTATTGAAACTGCAACAAATCTTGAAAACATACACGCAAAACCTACATATAATCCAGGCCATTTACCAAATTCTTTACCGATATAAATTATAAATATGAAAATAACAAGTGTAAATATCGTACTTAAACTCAAACAGACATTGTTCAGTGCAATAAGATCTTTATTAAAACCAGGTACCGAGATCGGAACGGAAAAAAGTGCAACTATAAACCCGGTGATAATTAATCCCAAAATAAACAATTTACTATAACCATATAATTCTTTGTAATGTTTTGCAAGCTCCTTTGGCGGCCCGAAGTCCGCAGTAGCGCGGTGGAAATTATCGTCTGACAACTCGCCCAAAGACTCTGCTTTATCAAATAAATGTGATTCTATCTCATTCAATATATTGTTCTTGTTCTTTTTTGACATAAATCTCAATGCTTTACGAAATTTTGAAAGATAATCTTGAGCTACTCGGTTCGTGATATGAGGATCATTCATTTTAATTACTCCAGCACATTTTTTACACTCTCTACCATTTGTAGCCATTCGGAACTTACCGATCTCAAAACCTTTTTACCTTTATTTGTCAATTTATAATATTTCCGCGGCGGTCTATCGCTTTCGGTTACCCATTCACTTTTTAAATAGCCGCGTTTCTCGAGTCTATGAAGTGCAGGATACAAGGTTCCTTCTTTTAAGTCAAAAAATCCATCAGACCTTTCCCGTAGTTCTTTGATTATCTGGAACCCATATTTCTTGCCTTTACTGAGAAGTGATAAAATACAAAGTTGAACACTTCCTTTTTTCAATTCCGCACTCCATTCATGTTCGATTACCATAACATCAGTCTGCACGTATCGCAATCATACATATTATTTCTATTGACTATTTTTTTTTAAACTCCAAATCCAAACATAGATGCCAAATCCCAAGAAAACACCAAAACCCAAATCCAAAAAAAAAGAAACCAGATTTTGAGTTTGGATGTTTGGATTTTCTTGGGAGTTTGGGTTTTGTATTTTGAGTTTTGTTTAGGGTTTAGATATTCGAATTTCGGATTTGTTTAGGATTTAGATATTCGAATTTCGGATTTTATATTATTTGAATTTAGGCGATTATTTTAATCTCTTTGAACTATGTCCATATCGTGCCCTCAGCACCTTTTCCCGGCCTTTACGCTTAACCAGGATCACCAGTGACGCAACAATTGCTATTACTGCAATGATCGACTGCAGACATATACCTCTACCCGATAATAGGTTGAAGGAGATCTCTGATAATCCGGGAATGATCAGTGCTTCTGCAATGAAAGTCGGGTCATGAAAGATCACATTACCTTGTGGATAGATGTAACCGCCCAATATTATTAATGCATGAAAATATCCGTCGTCATTTTCTCCACGACCCGTTGCATTCTGACCTGCATGGATCTGGAAGTACATATCTTTCGTAACATTATCCACATCAACATCACTTACCCAGCTCATGTTACCAACCTGCCGCCAGTTGTCCCTGAATGTAATATGTTCTTTCTGAACAAGTTGTGCTGAATTGGGTAGTTCACCTTCATCAGCGATGACCTCATCGACCATTTCACCTGCTTTATCATATGAATATTCTGCAACGCCTAATGCATCATCGATATTCGAGACAAATTGTTTATCAAACCAATCGTTGATGATGTCGGGTATGAATGTTCCAAATATTGAAAAAGTCTCCAACATTACTTTCGAATCCAAACTGGTATTTTTAAAATCCCAACCTTCAACGAGATGGTCGAACTTGAAATCGGCATTAACTGCATATCCTTCAAAATCCCGGGTACCGGAACTTTTGGAATCGATTACCTTTACTTCATCATCATCGGCATTAACAGTGACCTTGTACCAGGGAATATCTTTAATTTTCTCGGTTTTCTTTACCTTGACCTCTATATGGAATGTAAATTCAACTTTTTCAACTTCGGTTGCGGTGGTATTGTCATTTTTATACTCGGGGTCCCATATTTTACCTTGATCATCACCGTACTCCAGGTCGGCAGCGGTAAGTGAAAAGTCGATCTCGATTTTATCATTTTCAACATTTTCCACCTTTTCGATCTCACTTCTGGTCCAGGTGGTGTTTAGGCTCAAAGCTTTGATCACCGGCTCGGTATATACGAAACTATCTTCAAGATTGTCGACCCTATCACTTTTACGCTTGAAATCCCAGAGGTTATTGTGGGCACCTACCAGTTCATCCTCGGGCTCGAAGAACATGTTGGTTCCATGATAGCCCTCGTCTTGAAATTCGATCAGGCTGATGAGTTTCTGACCATAAACCGTCACCACGGGAATACCGATCTTTTCCACGATCGTATCACCGGATTCGGATAGGACGGTGGCGCCACCCAGGTATCTGAGTTGAAATGTTGCCATCAAGATCCCGTTGTGATTGTTTTCGTTACCGTATAAAATAAAAAACCATGCATCCTTACTAAATCTGATGGCAATATAATCCCCCATATCATCGTGTTTAATTTCCTTTTTTTCCTTATCCCATGGTGGTGGGTTGTTTTCATCGATCGTCCCCGTTCTCAAAACCAATTTTCCATCTAAATACTCTTCTCTTGTGCTCTCCGCAAGCGTTCCTATTGCACCGAGCAAAACGACGCTTACTAGTAGTATCAAACACATAATAATTGATTTTACTACCAATCCAGTTTTGAATATTCTGTCATGTTTCATGATAATTTCCTCCATATTGCTGTGTTTTTTAAGATGTGCAGCCGATACATTGTCGGTCTATGCATGTAGTTAGGCTATGCACATAGTGTCACTATGCACTCGGAAGTATAAATAATTTTTGGTGACCCCTAAATTGTGACCCCAGACCCAAACAGTTGCTAGATGCTAGTTCCTAGTTGTCAGTAAGATATAATCACACTGAAAACTAACAACTGTCAACAGACAACTGAATTGTGACCCCTGACTCCAAACTCACACACTCACACACTCACACACTCACTTTAATTCACAATCCACCATCCATACCAATGGAATTAAATATAGATTGCTTATTATAGAAGACCAATGCCAAGTGCAAAGAAACAAAAAGCCTCAAAAAAAACAGATCCGCTTTTGATCAATACACTTACAACATTCTACACCAAACATTTGGTCTTAGTTTGGTTTTTAATTATTTTTATCCCGATCTTGATCATTGCGATCGGCTGTATATTATTACCCGAGCTATTCTATGACGATTTTGTCTGGCGTTATTTTTGGGGCACAATAGAAGCCGATGCCGAAGAGAAGAGCTATGGCGATGTCACAGAAGCATACAACGCAGTGAATACGATATTTTACGGACTTGTCGTAATCGTGGTTCTGTATTGGATCTACAAACTTTTTAAGAAATTTGAAATTGTTCTTGACGTGAAATTCTTCATTGCGATCATCCCGTTCATTTTGATAGGCGGTATAGCCCGAGCATTAGAAGATGCTGAATTATTCTACAAACCGATCGTTTACTTGTTCATCGCACCTATCATCTACATCTTCATCGGTGTTGTGGTGCTTGGATTGATCGCCTTGGGTGTTTTTATCCAAAGATCGATACATAAAACCGGCTTACAACATGGATTGATCTTTGCGGCGGGAGTGTTTATTGGCCTGGATATAATTTATCTGCTTGTATATATTCTATTCAGTCAACAATTTTCATACATCTTGCACCCCATTGTTCCGGTGATCATATCATTGATCTTTATCTATGGTCTAATATATTATTCAAAAAGGATAGAGCGCTTCGAGGTTTCGGTATTTCTATTATTAGCTGGCCTTTGGTTTTTGATAATAAACCTACTGGTACTTTTCCAATGGCAGTCCATACAAAGTTGGACAGATGCATATTTAACTGCTAATCCGGGCAAGATCGTCCAACTCCAACCTGTTGCATTCATTCAGGTGATCGGATTGACGGTTATCTGCGTGGTCATAGTATATGTTATAGCAAAGTCATTATCCACACGGTACCCAAAAATGTTGCCGTTTGCCCTGGGAACGAACTTAATACTATTCTTCGGCCATTTCTTGGATGCCAGTGCAACATTTGTAGCTATTGATTACTTCGGCTATGCAGAAAAGCATGTGCTGCCGACATTCCTGATAGAATCGTTCAATACCGCTGCTGTAATGTTACCATTAAAAGGATTCATAGTGGTTCTTATAATATATTTCATGGATATTCTTTATAAAAAGGATTTTCAAGATAACCCGACATTAACTGGGCTGGTAAAAGTTGCGGTTCTGGTTCTGGGGCTGGCCCCGGGCATTCGCGATCTTCTGCGGCTGGCCATTGGAGTGTAATTTTGTTGGTTGTGTAATGGGATGTTGGATATGTCATTGAGATTTCAGGATGTATTATATATCACTGGGATGACCGGATGTTCTATTTGGCGATGAGATGGCAGGATGTTCTATATAGCGTTGGGATGGCGGGATGTTGTACATAGCGCAGAGATATCGGGATGTTCGATATGACGTTGAGATACCGGGATGTTTTAAATGTCGAAGAGATTTCGAAATGTTCGATATGGTATTGATATTACGGGATGCACCAACGGGA
>JAEHCK010000177.1 GCA_020696345.1 Thermoplasmata archaeon
CCATCAACCGTATGATTGCATCCCATCGCATAGGTAAAACAACCAAAGACATTATCCATATCTTCCAACAATTTACGTTTACAAAAATGTAATGCACCACAACTGTGTCTCATCTGATCACGGCCAATATTGTTATAAATTTTGCCGTCTTTCATTCGCCAGTGCCATATAGGTACGTCAACTCCCATTATCTTTTTAGGAGTAATATCTCTGGGGTTTTGATGTTTGCCATAGTCACCGTATCGAGCCTTTCGTTTTAATTCAGTAGTAACCATATCAAACCACGGGTCATGATAAAACTTGTGATCACATTCCATAGACACATACCATTGACACGAGGTTTCTTTATATCTCATCCAAACATCATGAAAACCAGCCCAATGATAACCAATATTGGCACGTTGAAAAACTTTACAAAAAACCTTATCGGACAACCATGTGTTATCAATCTCCCTAAAATAGTTTATATAGGCGGCTTCATCTATGTTACCATTGATGGATATTATTAGATGTAATTTAAACCCCTTGATATTTGAAATTGTTTGTTCTGTTATATGTTTTATACATCTTCTGACAGTTACAAAATCCTCTACATGGCCCCCGCTATCACTGTCTCTACCATCGGATTCCATGTGAGCGGCAATATGTAAAACACAATCAACCTTTTCGTTCGGATCGACCACTTGTAATGGATCGAAATACCGGAAGAAATACTGCCTGCGATTGTTAGAATCTGAGATTTCAGGAATCTTTCTTTGGTATTGTTTGATTTTTCCAACTTTTGGTAAAATAACACCCTTTCTTTTAACATTTGGATCCCGGCCGACTTTATTATAAATCTCTTTTATACTGTAGTCATATGATTCATACTGTTGTATTGATCTGATAAGTTCAATACATTTTCTGTCCCAAAGGGCGTCATCAGCAAGAATAGTAGCTGCTTCATAACCGTCAGCGGTATATGGTCTGGGCAAAAGTCCTTGATCAAAATAATATTTAAGTTTATGGCGAGGTAGTTTTGCTTTACTTACTATTTGTCCTGTTGTTAAACCAATTGTTTTTGGCTGTCGGGATTTGACTCTCATTTTTTCTATTTGTTTTTTATATTGTTTTGTCTTCCCCATTTATTTCCTTATGCGCGTTTACAATATGCTCAAAATGTGTTATACTAAGCATTGTTTACACGCCGAGTAAGATGTCCACACTCCAGAAAGGTAAAGACACACACTACACACCACGTTCCAACAACTCCTGATGACGTAATTCCAAACAATCAACAACACAATAACAAGATTTACAGGTTTCCACATTAAAAAGACCCAGACAGAAACCAGTATGTTCCTCAACACGTTGTATGATCTCATGTAAACGATCATACTCCGACATAGATGGTAATCTTGTTACAGGTCTACCAAACCCATCAAGAGGATTATCATCTGTACCATGATTATAATTAAACATTAGTCACACATTTACAAGCAAAATATCCCATGACAAACATCAATGACATACTTACTAATATTAAGGTTGCTGCTGGAATCATAGTGTCTCCTTTTTATGTTTCTTTTTACGATTATATTTGGTTTTATCTGTAAAGACCTGACCCTTCCGTCCCAATCCAATACGAACAGACCCGTAAAAGTCAGACTTTTCTTTATCATATATAATTTTCTTCTTTTGTTTAGCCATTTCCAATCCTTACTAAAATATCTCTAAGTTTTCTATCATTTAATCTTGATAGTAACATCTTCCCTACTCTTTGGCAAGTAGAATCATCATTTATTTCATTACAACGTTCTATACATACGTCATTAAGACCTGTTAAAAATATTCCAAGTTTGAATTCACTACCCGATAATATTTCGTCAGCCGTATAATCTGATAAATTCATAGTATCTGGTCTTGTTAACCAATTCCTATAACAACATATTCGTAAACAACCATCTGGTCTTACAAAAAACATACCACGATGCCACGTACACTCCTGTATACCACATTTCGCCGCTCCGGCATCGATTGTAGGTCCTTGTAATTCATCTGTATATCTACGTGATAAAATAATTAATAATTCAAGATCATTATCTTGACAGATTTTCCTGACCTGTTCAATTTCAGGTTGATTGTGTCTGAAAAGTATGAACTGCCAGCTGGCATAACCGCCAGCGTTTTTAAACGCCATCATGTTTCTAAACACATTGTCAACATTTGTTGTACGATACATTTGATGGGTCTCATTTGTTAATCCGTCTAAACAAAATGTGACCTGCAGTAATGGATGTATTGTGGCTAAATTCTTCCACCATCCAATTGATTGAGTATCACCATTTGTACTAATATGTATAGATACACTACTTTTTAATTCACGTAATTTTTGTATGATATATACGAGATTTTTGCCCAAAGTCGGCTCACCAGTGTTACCGCTGATGCGGACATGAACTAAGTCTTCTAAAATTTTGGGCGTCAAGAGGTTATCTATTTGTTTTTTTGATAACTGCGAACCGACTTTTTCATCTGATGCGAATCTATCACAAAGTTTACATTGTGAATTACATATATGTGTTAACGATATAACCATGCTTTTGATACATTGATTTTCTATAAACATTAATCCTTCATATTTAATATTGGTATCACCCGATCAATAATCGTAGCGGTTGGTTCAATATTATCTTCAATGATTTCTTTTGGTTTGTAAGCATATTTAGTTTCATCTAAAGGCAATTTTGAGAAATAGATATCTTTTTCATTCATTCTGTCTTTAGCCTCATCTAAACTCAGTACAGACTTTGCCCATTTCCGTGAGCCAAGGCGTCCAGCGCCATGTGGAGCAGAGTAATTCCACTCAGGGTTACCTTTGCCCTCACAAATCAATAATCCATCTTCCATGTTGAATGGAATGATCATCTCCTGATGCGCGTGGGCAGCGATGGCACCTTTACGAATGATCCAGTCATCAAAATCGATGAAGTTGTGAACTGATTGAATCGAATGGACCACGGAACAACCTGTCAACTGACTGAATATACGTGCCATTTTACGCCGGTTTTCATCGGCATATGCCTGAGCGACAACCATGTCAACCAAATAGTTGTACATGTATTCATCTGTCAGATATGACAACATACCTTGACTGACATGAGCCCGTGCGATCTTCTGATGATAATTGGCAATCTTCAAACCAAACTGGCGTGAACCAGTGTGGAATGTGATCCAGAAATGACCTGTTTTTTCAGATTTACCAAGTTCGATAAAGTGATTACCACCACCTAACGTACCGATAGAACACAACATACGGCGATAGTCCATACCGACCTGTTTACATTTCTTTTCAAACCATATGTCATCGATAAGTGGTATCTGATAATTCACACCAAATCGATTCATGAACTCTTTAGTCATGTCGATCACACGGTAGTTTATTTCTTTCACCAAACCTTCTGGCACATAACCAGCGTTGCCGTAAGATCGATGTAATTCTTTATGCACATTTGTGCCGAATGGGATACGTTCTCGTAACTGTGAATCCAAATCGCCACGAGTTTCGTTTTTCATGAAGTCAGGACCGATATCGTATGACAACATACCACAACCAATGTCAACACCGATCACATTTGGAATAACCGTCTCAGGCATTTCCATTGTGAAACCGATGCATGAACCATTGCCCTTGTGACAGTCAGGCATGATTGCCACTGGGTTAGTGAATGATTCGTGGTTCAAGAATTCATATATCTGTTGAATCGTTGATCGATCTTTATCTTCCTCATCGATCAAATCAATGAAACATTTTGCTGTCGTATATTTGCCTATAAAATCTCTCATATTATCACCTTTTGTACAAATGGATCCCGGTGGGCCCAACTCGGACGGGTGATCTGTTTTGGGTCTCGAAACGAACCCGGCGGATCCACAAAATGTACAGGTTTCTTTAATGCATTTACGTTTATCATTGTTTGTTCTTTATTACATCGTAACCACCAATCAGAATAAAGCCAGACTTTATTGGATGCCGTCTTTTTGAAAATAGCATTAATGAAGGCACCTGTAAATATATGACCTTGATCTTTACAGTAGTTTCGCCAGGCCCATTCATCTATGAAATTATTAAGAACTTTGCCACTGTCCTGTATGGCGGCAAGGATACTTTGTTTGGTATCATGAAATTTATAGTTCGTGATTGTGATTTGTGATGTTCCGTCCTGACCGAGTGAAAACTCTTTCTTTGTTGTCAGACCACAATCAATCAACAGGTCAACTTTACAAAACAAAGAATCGCCAACCGCTGACGAACCCCTTGGCGGTGGCGAACATTTACCAATCATCGACATTCTGATGCTATGAGTAAGTTTGATCTTTGCCATTATTCCCTCACAAATTTTTGTATCCCTTTGGCGACATAACCGTTTGCCTCTAAGGCACGTTTCATATTATCCCGCCCAACGGGGTTCATTGTTACAAGAAATATAACCTTCGGAAATATTCTGATGTCATCCTGAAATATAAAATTCAGGACATCGTAACCAGTTTTTCCGGGTCCCAAGTCGTGATCAAGATATAAGAAATCGATAGATATATTCAATAGAACACTGACACCTGCGCCATAGTTTCGGGCGATCAGGTCACAACCTAAATCTCTCACATCGTCAATTAATAATTCCATTATAGATCGTCCATATATTCTTTGAAAGAATCAATCTGTTCTCCAATGTCCTCTAACGCCTCAGTTGCATCTCCTAAACCGTAGGCGTCATCGATTCTATCAATAAGATTTCGAACAGACTCTTTCAAATTTTCAAATTCCTTTTCTTTTTGATCGTATGCTTGTTCAATTGCTGATGGCATTTTTTGCTCCTTTCTATCATAGTATCAAAACATATTAGTTTTGGCAAGTTGGAAGTCCCGCTTGGATTCGAACCAAGAAATACGGCGTCAGAGGCCGATGTTTTACCGTTAGACTACGGGACTAATATTTGTCTTCTGTGTTACCATAGATATCGTCAGGGTCATCGACTTTCTTGTCAACTTCCTCTGCATCAGAAAGACCATTATGCATAGGTACGGCATCCTGATCTTTGTTGTAATCATCTTTCGCTTTTGCCACGCGTACTTCGACTTCCGTCTTTAACTTTTTGGCAGTCTCAACGACTTTTGTTTGAAAATCCTTTTTCTCGGCAGTACCTTCGGGTTTATCAGCGTCATCGTCACCACCAAATATTTGATAACCAATGAACGCCCAAAATATAAGACCACCAATACCTATCCCTTTTGATGCCACGATGAACCTCCTAAAATACATTTTATGTTTTTTTATTTTCGTTTCTAAACGTGAACGAATGCGTGACGCATGATGTTCGGCCGCATTTGAGTGGAATTCTCCCGAAACTGCCCGTGAATGCATGAACTCGCCAGGTCTGGCAGCATTATGTTTGTGACCGGCCATCTGATTCAAATAGTGCCGGTCGTTATCAATGCCAGTATCCCAAATCCTATCTTTATATTCGATATCTGTGTCCCATTCTCTCGGATTAATTGGTGCCACAATATTTTCCTTTCATATTTCGAATAAATCGTCTGGTAAATGTTTGTCTCGTATTGCCTCCAAATCACCTTCATTATAAGCATTATGTGAACCATTTTCCCATTCTACTTGATATGGTAGTCCACTTGGTTTATGTTTTATTATTAGTCCACAAACATTACCTTGCCTACCACCCCACACGGGGTTATTATTACCTGTTCCATGAACGGGTGTAATTAATTTTATTTTAGTACCTATTGCAAATTTATATTTCATTTATCACATTTTTGGTACCCCGGGCAGGAGTCGAACCCGCGTCCAGGCGTTAGAAGCACCTTGTTCTATACCGTTGAACTACCGGGGCTTATAGTAATATCGGTTGTCCATCTGGTATCGGACAAGCCTTTACCGGATATAAACCGCACCCATATTTTATTTTTGTATGGTCACAACCCTGTTCATTATCACATGCCTTACTAAGTTTATACGTAACGCGTAAGCCCTGTTTGTTTGTACAACCACAAACGGAACATTTTGCAAATGACCATCTCTCAACGGTCAATGGATATACATACTGATTGTAACAATCTATACAGATTGGGAAACTCATGGCCGCCAACGTCTCTCTGCATCAGCAATAGCCTCTTTCAGTTTATCTAACTGTTTCCAGGTGATGTAACCGGATTCAATATAAACGTTTGTTTGTCCAAAACCGTTTGTCGATATGACTCTGATTTCATCACCATCTAAACATACTTCCTCAGTATCGACATATTTTCTTATGCCACCGTTAGTATCATCTTCTTCAACATATTTCATTTTAGACCCCTTTATGATCTTTTTTTAAGTTCATACCAATGTCTCCCACCTGTTTTTACATGATCAATACATTTATCAACAAATGTTTTGTCAAAATATAACGTACATCTGAACTGATCAATATCGATCACCCTAACCTTGTAGTCTTTCGTGGCAACACGATACTTTCTATCAAGAATTTTTATTCGTGGCGCCATGAAATTATTCAAGGCAAAATTCAGACCATTTTTTTCATCGTCTGTCAATGTCTTTCCTTTCTTCGTCTGTCATCGGCATGAATTCATCATGAACAATGTCGTGACAAAATTCTGCAGCGTCCCACCAAGTATCGAACCATCCCACCGTGATCTTATTTTTCAGGTCACGTAATTCAAAGGTGGTTATCCAATCACTATCCAATAATCGAATCTGGTATTTGTCTTGACCGAGAAACCACTCTTTGATTTTTTCATATTTCTTTTTTAGCTTCATCAAAGTCCTTCAATTTCAATTTAGTGATAACACGATCACCTTTCCGGTTGAACAATTCTACTGAGGGTTTCATGATCAATCCCTCAGGCGCTGATTCTCTCAGGAGAGATGTGAAACCATAGATACATTTCCGAATGGCTTGTTTCAACGGACCTTTACCGACAAGCGGAACTATCGGTATGCCTAACGTCTTGGCAATTTCTTCAATGTCATGCCGTTGTAACCACCACCTTCCGATTCTGATATCAAATAGAATGAAACCAGCATCATCCCGGTAATCGCCACCACGTTTTTGAATATGGGGTCCGTAACCTTCACCGTACATGCAGACGTTTGTCGCATCATTGAATACCGACCTGACATTATCCAGTGGTAATATTTCTGGTAAATTAAGCATCAAGCTTTTCGGCATTTCAGATTTATCTTGTTTACCTCTGAATTCCAATGGCGGTTGATATACAGGACATTCACCGTCACCTGTTATGTTATTGTACATGGCACGAATGTTAGTACCATCGACCTTTTCATACCATTCCCAATCGATGTCTTGTAACAACTCGAACTCTGGTTTTGCCCATTTGCCATAGATCAGGGGTTTCGAACGACCCTCTGCCTCCATGTCACGTTTAAAGACTGTTTGTATTTTATGATAAGTATTCATGATCTATTATAACAAAAATCCCTTATACTGTAAACAAATTATTTACAACAACCGCCACCACATTTTGGCGGCTGTTTCTTTGAAGCATTTTCTATCCATTTTAAAAATCGTTTAATTAGTTTTTTCATCTCACCTCTGTTGGCAGCCCGTCTTGGAATCGAACCAAGTTTTCAGCGTTCAAAGCACTGCGTGTTAACCATTCTACTAACGGGCTATATTTGGTAGTCCGACAAGGATTCGAACCTTGATTCCGCCCTAATCCGGGGCTTACGGCTTATAAAACCGCTGTTCTACCGTTGAACTATCGGACCATGTTAATTGTGTGTGCCC
>JAEHCK010000190.1 GCA_020696345.1 Thermoplasmata archaeon
ATAATTTTCAAGTTTCCATAAATCTCTATCAGCAATATACTTTACAGATTGCGGTATGACTGAATCACTACCATACATGAAATTCCATGTCAACTCACATGCCGCCGTACCATTTTTCCGTATTCCCTCGAAGTGGGAATACTTATCTTCATGTTTTGCCAGTTGAGTTATATGATGCTCAATCCATACAACATCCGTACGTTTGAACAATGTACATAATTCATCCATCTGTCTTTTCGGCAATGTAAAATCCAAAATGTAGACTTTGTCATATGCCCATATATCCGTTGGTAGTTCTACATCATTCTCGTATACCAGTGGAATAAAATCAATATCTGCTCGATCCCCATAAGCATGTTTTACTATAGCGGCCGAGCATTTTCCATCCATATCATCGTGGTAATAAATACAAATTATCAATCTTCTACCTCCCATTCAAGTTTAGACCAACCCAATTCCTTTAAATCCTTTTCTACTTCCTCACTAACTGTACCCTCTCCACCGGAACAATAAAAATCAATATAACTTTCACCTTTGTTTCTTATCCCTGATATAATTTCTCCTGCGTATCTCCATGAGCAAGAGTATACATCTTCACTTTTCTGCCACCTCATGTTACATAAGGCTCTATAAAAGTCAACTGCATACTCATCATTACCTATCAATTTTTCACTCAAACATATTTTAACATCTTCTTTAAAATCCAATATATTCACCTATTTAATTTGGTTTTACTCTGGTTCTTTCTTCCCATTTTTCACACCACTCATCATATCCCATATGATCCCCGGTCACTTGACACAATACTTTTTTACCTGGATATTTTGTTAAGATATAACTGGCGTTTTCACACTCTTCACAGGACATTAAACGTACCTGTAAATCATCTAATGGGTCACTTTTGCCTATAATATCCTCAAACATTTAACCCTCGTTCAGCGCACCGATTTCCTCTCCGGCTTCATTTAATTTCTTTTTCTTTTTCCAAAGTGGCTCGCCCTCTGGACCTTCTGATACCAAAAGATCACCTTCAGGAATCAACTTCTTTAGCATTTCCCCATCAGGTTTCTTGTCTTTTAGGTATTCTCCCCTGCTTTCTGTTGCCATTGTTTGTCTTCTTCCTCCTCTGTAAAAAATTCTTTTGTTGCTGTTTCTCCTCTCTTCCTCATCATATAGTATTTATCAAGACCATCATTACTCATCTTAGAAATTGATGAATAACTCGCAGTAGTCTGTGACATACTCATAGTATTACCAGCCGCAAACCCCATTTTAGTAATCATATCAGATGCTTGAAGTTGTCCACCTATAAAAGTAAATGTCCATTTGCCTGAATCTTCAAGCTGTTTCATCTTTGTTTTTATCATATCATCGGTCCATTCTCTTGAGTTATTTTCTTCACCATCTGTCAAAATCATAACTAAGACCGATTGATCTTCAATATCAGCATTGTTTGATAGCAAAACAGTACCAAGCTGATAAGCCGCACCTATGGCATCACGTAAAGCTGTCGCTCCACCGCACCACCAGCTTTTTAATTCCGATACTTCATTCACATCACATGAGAACTCTTTTGAAGCCCGCTCATTCTGAATTTCTGAAAGCATGAAATCGTTAACCATCACTCTATCATCAAACTCAACTATGGTAACGGTTGTTTTTACTTCACCTGATTCTCTTTTTATCTTAGCCAGCTGTTCGTTAAAATTACTCATAGCCAGGTCTGATCTTTTCTGACCACCATCTGGTGTTTTTAAGTCCATTGATCCACTATGATCTTTAACAAAAATAGCATGAACAACAGGCACTCTTGTTTCTATTCCTATCCTATCTAACTCATCTGTAATATCATCGAATATTCCTTTATTCTCCATTTATTATCTCCTTTCTTAAATTCATTAATAATGCACCGAGCCAGTTTGAGCCTGGTGTTTTACAACATTTATCGCAATTACAGTCACCCCAAATGTTGTCGTGCCAGTAGTTACCTTCTAACAAATGGTAACCATCTGTTTGTTTAAGTAATTCTCTTATGTAGTCATTTTGAGAAAACTTTAAATTAAGACCATTTTCCATTACATAGAATTTCGCGTGAACCCAATCATCACGCAGTGTTACTTCTGCACCAAGTTGCTTCGCATGACCCGGCGAGCTAGCACTCCAAATTCTTCCTCGTTCAGAAAATTTCAATGTCTTCCAAGCCTGGTAGTAGTGTTCATTAGTTCGCCATAAAGTATCTGTTTCATCACGAAAACTATGCGGACTAAAGTTACTTAGAAAAAGAAAATTACCTGAAAAATTATCAATTGTTTTCATAGCTTTTCACCGACCTTTCTCATAAATCCATTAATCTCTTGTAGTTTCTCACCAATTTCTCTATACTGGTGAACAATATAAGTCATAGATGCCCTATCGTCGTCTGTTAATACTAACCTACCAGATTTAATAAGCCAAACTAATAAGTACTTATCAATATTACCATGGATATAATGATCTACTACTAACTTCCTATGACCATTTCTTAAATCTAAGTAATCTCTAGTCATATGAATTTTATTATCCTTCATATAACTTCTTATGAATTTGACTGAGTCAATGATCTTCTTCTTATTGACAACCATTTCCCTTTTCATGTTCTTATCTCTTTGAACATAAAATCTCATTACTCGGGGATCAAAAAACTTCAGATATGAAAAGGTTTTAAATAACTCAAACCCACACTGCATATACCTGTATGCGTTTACATTAGTCCACTTCGTATTGAAGTACTGTGTAGCCAACAAAAGTGCTTCTCTGTTCTTATCAGAAAATTTCTTTTCTAAATGAGCTTTGAAGTCTTTGGGCATACGAAAACCACGGCCCTTTGATTCAGACTGTGCCTTTCTAAAATTGTAATAAACATCAACAGGTTCCATTATTTCTCATAGATATTCATATGAACGTCCCAACACTTATGAGCATTTGAGTAAAATGGTTTTTCTCCAACAACTATATAATTTGGTTTTTCCTGAAGTTTTCCCTCTTTTATGATTCTTATAATGTCGCCTTTTTGTAACCACCTAACTCTGGTTCTAAGCCAATGACCATGTTCTTTATCACCAGATTCAGGCACACAAAACTTTTCACATTTTAGCTCATGTGGTCCACTTTCGCTCATTTTTATCTATTCCTTTCTATATTATAATTAACCTATTATAACACTAAAATTATTAAAAGTAAACTTACAGTTTTTGGCCAAACATATTAAGGTATGTATTCGCATACTTTTTCAAATTGCTATTTTCTTCCCAGTACAATTGATCCTTAACACGTTGATGGTCTTTCTTCCATGTCTTCGCTCTGAAGTCAATATCAGTTGCCATTTTTTCTATGTAATGAATAAATTCAACGTCTGTTTTACATCTTATCGACATTGATTTATAAGGAATAACATCTGAAAAAATACTTGATGCTCCAAGTGCTGTATACTCTAATGACTTAATATTACTTTTACAGCTGTTGAAAGTATTATCTGTTAAAGGTGCTATACAAATGTCTGGTTCGATTGACTTCAACTTACGTGGATAGTTAAAAATATTCTCCCACGTATGGAAATGTATTTTATCCTTTACTCCCCTTAATTCAGTTGGCATTGCGCCCATCAGATGCCACTCATATAAGTCAGTTGTTTTTCTAATATAATTAATAAGTTCAGCACCAAAATCACCACCCTTTATATCATCACCAATTATTTCTGGCATAGCAAAGTGATTTTGACTGCCAGCCCATAATATTTTGATCTTTTTATTTTGATCTTTATAATCATGTGCTGGATAAATGTCCTGCCATATAAATTTTGGTAAGTGATTCGGTATCACTTCAATTTTCTTATTGAACTGCTTATATACTTCCTTTAGTCGTGGTGTAGATGTGATCATTCCATCCGATTGCTCCATCAGCCATTTTACATTATCTTCCATCTTCTTGTAATACGGCGAGGCGTAATTCCACTCTGGAATATCAATTAATAAATCATCTATCTCATAAACCAACGGAACTTTAAACTTTGACTGTACTTGTGATTTGAAGTGCTTATAAAGATTTACATGTTGATCTGTTGCGGACCTTTGAAATTGAATAAAAGTAAAATCTTTATAAAAGTTTGGCTCAGTAACGTAAGCACTAATATACTGAGTATTGAATTGTAATTCCTTTTCTCTTACATGATTCAACAACATAAATGGATACATAACTCGTATCGTACCACAACCTTGAACATCCCCCAAATACCCTAAAAAACCAATTCTTGCTGGCCTCTTGACTTTCATCAATACCTTGCCAGTCTTACCTCTTTTCTTTGCCATTTAAACAATTTAACCTCCCCCTTTCTTGGCAAAAGTATAGGGAACGGGAGAACCGTTCCCTATCTCCTATTTTGCGAAAAGCTCTTCGATAATCTTGTTGATACCTTGAGCTTTCATTTTCAACTGAAGAAATTCCATAACAGTTGGTTGGTGAGACCTAACCTTTGGAAACATTCTTGCTTCTCTACAAGATTTGTGACCTTTTCTTGAGTTACAAGGTTTACATGACGCAACACAGTTTTCAAAAGTTGACTTACCACCTTTCGCTTTTGGTACGATGTGATCTATTGTTAATCTCACATCTTTGATTCCGCAGTAGGCGCACTTGAATCCGTCTCTAACCATGACATTCTTTTTACTGAATGGAACCCTTGCTTTGTACAAGGTTCTGATTAGTTTTACTAATCTTATAATAGACGGAATCTTCATCACTAAGCCTAAGCCTGTTCTAAAAATTTGTCCACTGTGCTTTAATACCTCTACTTTTTCTTTTGCCAACAAACACAAAGCCTTCTTGATTGAAACTGTGTTTAGGTATGTGTAGTCAGCATTTAATACTACACATTGTGTCATTTTCCTCACTCTCCTTTCATATTAATATTCGATTTTCGCCTTCTTTGTCTAATTTTCTATTTATTATATTGTTTAGACGAACAATATTTTCCCGACCGTATATCCTTCTCATTAATTCAAAAATATATACAAGAAAAATAAAGACACACGTGTCAATTAATTTACTCATTCTACTGTCCTTTCGGTTTAAAATTTACTCTCCTTCTTGCTAAAGCATCTGCCACACCCGGCTTATCCTTTAGTTTATTCATAAACAGTTTGTAATCCTCTACGCACTGTCTTTTATAATATCTTTCAATATCACCATTTTCATTTTTTAAATTCACAGAGTCCATTCCACCATCACAGAATAGGCATTTCTTTTCATCTGCCATAAATTCAGGTGGGAAAAACGCTGTGCAATTTTTACATTGTCCCATAATATATCCCCCGTCTTTTTTATTTATACGATGGGATCACTCTGCAGTCCAAATAATTTCTTTTTAAATTCCTCGGCGTCTACTACGGTAAACATATTCTCACCATAGATAACATCAAGAACATCTTGAAGAGTGCCTTCTGCAAGGTAGTCATCCAATGCTTCTCGAACCTGCTGTTCTGCTTCCCATTTAAGTAATTTAGTCGCCATTTTATCCCTCTAACATTTGCATTAAATCGTTATAATCAATAATTTCTATGCCATATCCTCTTGCCTTCTTTGCTTTACCTGTCTGAGTATGCTTGTCAGCGGCAACTAAGAAACTAACTGACTTACTCATACTTCTGACAGTACCACCCTTTTTCTCGATCAAACCTTGTATGTGACTTCTTCCATGGGGACCCTTGCCTGTCATACAAAAGGTAACGCCCGCTAAATTCTTTGCCACTTGTTCCCATTGAAGTCCTTTATTCACAAGAAAAGCATGTAGACCTTCACCGACTGCCCTGATATTCTTGAAATAATAGTTTGCAGTTATCTCTCCAATACCATCAATATCCTCTAGTTCACTCGGCAATAAATTCCATGCCATTTCCATAAAACGATCGTCGTTTTGACATTGTGGTCTGAAATGATCGTACACGGACTTCGAAAAAGTCTTCCCAACATGAGGAATACCCAAGGCCCGAATGAATTTATCAGGAGTGGTCGACAAAGTCTTCTCTATTTCATTCACAATCTGTCTACCCCGTTTTATTCCAAAACCATCAAAATTCGCTATTTCAAATTCATCTATTTCATAACACTTTTCAATTGTATCCAATCCGAGCTTGATAAGAGTTTTTTGAGTGATGTTCTCAGCACCCATTGTTCTTAAAAAGTGCTCAACATGTTTAAAGGCTCTTGATATACAGTCGTCATTTGGACAAACCAGATCAACACCTTTCATAACTAAGTCGTGGTCACATGATGGGCAAATAATTGGCATCAATCCACCATATACAGCAGGTTTTACTGATCCAGTAATATATGGAATAACATCACCACTTCTGACCATATTCAATACAGAACCACGACCAATCTGTTCATCAATTATGAATTTTGCATTAAATCCGGTTGCTTTAGTTATAGTCACTCCTTGAATTTCAGTTGGTTGAATATGAACCACCGGAACAACCCGACCAGTTCTACTAACTTTCCATTCAACATAATCTACAGTCACTTCAACTGGTTCCTCATTCATTTTAAAAGCGACCTTATGTTCTGGAAACATTACATCTTCTCGTTCATAATCCATAGGAGTTATTACCAACCCATCTACATCATATAAACCATTATCCTTCATCATTTCAAGAAATGTAA
>JAEHCK010000003.1 GCA_020696345.1 Thermoplasmata archaeon
AATGTAAAACTGGCCACCGCTTTCAACTTCAATGTTATATGTTCCATTGGATGTACAATTCATCAATAATGTTACATTTCTAAAAGTAAGACTGCCACCATTTTTTATTATTAGATTACCGGTTAAAATTATTGTTTCATTTATAATGATATTATTAAGTGTATCTATAATCCAATTACCAGTTATAGGCGGGGTTGCATCTTCACCTGAAAAACTTGCTATAACAATATCATCTTGAAAATCAATTATAAAAATTAAACTGTTAATAATTAGTATAAAAATAATAAAATATGAAATTAATTTTTTTTGCTCTTTCAATTTACTCACATCTTAAACCATAATTCGGAATATATCTGAATATTATTAATAATCTATGTATATAAATAATTATTTGTACAATCGTTTAATTGATTTAAAAGATTTTCGGAACATTTTTCAAAATATTAAAAAAAAAGAAAAAAATGATTTAATAGTTTAGCTATTAAATCAAATTGTAAATGTCCAATACCAAGTATTCCATGCCATTGTACCTGTTGGTAAATCTTCACATTCTACATATACCCATACATCCCATGTTACTGTTGGCCAAGCTGGATTATAATTATCAGTAATAGATAATGTAATAATTGTACTTTGACCATTATTTAAGAATACATTGCCGGTACTAGCTACAAGCAAAGGTCCGGGAGGCCCTGGAATAACTCGTTGGACATTTAATTCACCATAATGTCTAGAACTTGGTATATTTGGATTTCCACTTGTATCACTAAAACTAAAATCGCAATCAAAAGTAACAGTGGCTGCACCTGGCCCCCGAGCTTGGGTGTATGCTCCTGGTGGATTTGCTCCTGCCCACCAAACAGTTGGTCCAGCTGGAGTATTATCTGTCCATGCGGTACTTAAGTCGAAAGTGTTAGCGGCAGCCACTGGTTGACTCAACAGCGGAATCAACAGAAACAACAGTATTGCAAGAAAGGTTCCAATTCTCAATGCATTTTTCTTTATCATTTTTACCTCCCTCCTAAAGGCTTTGATCCTTCCACCCAAATATATGGGATATGAGATCCTTGCGGATCTTGTCATCACGCCCTTCTAGCGCTCATTCTTTTTTTCTTTCATTAAGATTATCTGAATCTTGTATTTTTGGATTTTAGATTTTTTGCTTGAAGTTATCCAACAAGATCTTTTATAAGCCGTTAGTTCCACTAGATTCCCAATGATGTTTTAGAGTATATTTGATTTACTTAATCGATAAGATGTTACATTACTATTATAAATATATTACTGCTTTTTATTACATTATTCCGATTGGGGGGGGAGGGAGGACAATACCTATTTATTTTTTACATATATCATATGATTTTGTAAGCATTAATATAACTGTATTTTAATAAAGATCACTGGCATTATTTTATTTTGAAATGGAGATATTAATATTATTTTCAGAAATACAAATCTATATTGAGATCATAGACTTGTCAATTACATTTGCATTTCCATTTTGTGGTCAATTTAAAATAGTTTTAACATAAATTTATTTTTAACTGAATGTTAAAGACCAATTATCCCTAATTATTTACAGATTTTACGAACAAACTTCTCCCTTTCTTTTACTGAGCTACGGTCTTTGGCCTGGTTCAGTCCGCTGGCTCTCTGGCTTTGATCCTATTATGACATGATCACCAGCTCGCCTGCTCCCTCACAAGCCCCGACCCTACAATCCATATATTGCTGTTCGCTATAAGGATTGCGCCACCCCATTCACAAGCGAATTGCAACATGTTCTCGATCATATTTCTCGCAATCGGATATTTCCGAGAATATTAATGCTCAACAAAGTTGCAACTTTTGTCGTCACTATTAAGCTAGGCTGGCCGTCAAAAGTGGGGCATCCACGGCTCCTGGCTAAAATATTGATTATTTCAGGAGATGGCGACTCGCTTATAATACTATACTGTTGGAGATTTTTTCCCCATTATAATTTCAAGGTATTTACTAAATTCTATCTGGTCTTCATCTTTAAAACTTGATAAATATAACTTTTGTTTTCTAATGTTAGAATATTTATCAAGATACCAAATTTCAAATTTTGTTGGAGATTTTTTTTCAATTTTTTCAATATTGTTAATATCTATTTCTAAAATTTGTCGTATTGGGCCTCTTGAAATTATTATTTTTTCATTTGTAGTTGCGAGTTGAATATTGTTTTTAAGATAAAGATAATGTAGTGTCCATATGATCGAAACCACCAAAAATAAAATTGCTGTAATTTTATTAAGAATACTCGGAAGGAAAAGCATTGTTATAGACGCTGTTCCAGCAAAAAATATATTTAAACCTATTAGAATGATCCAATATCTTTTAAGTTCATATATTCTTAAGTTATCACTCATTATCCAACACCAATATTCAATTTCTAATCACAAATGTATTTTTCTCCAGCCTTATATTATTTTCGCTCGTCGCCAAAATCAATAGCTTTAATAATGCAGTATTTTACTTAATTATTATATTATTATTAATGATAACTAATTAACAGACCCCGGACAGGTACTGGCTATGAATAACCAAATCTAGTCTTTCCTGTGCCAAACCCGGATCAGCATTGGCATCATCAACACCGCGCCCAAATAGCTGAACACGATTGCCGCCACCATCACGATGCCGAACTCCCTCATAACTGGCATCGGCATCAGCGCAAACGCGATGAACGCCGAAAGTGTGGTAAGTGCTGAGAATCCGAGCTCTTTACCAGTAGATCGTATGGTGATCGTATAACATTCAAGTATCGATTTTTTCTTTTTTCGTTCCTCTACCCATCGCGTGACCATGTGTATGGGGTAGTCAATACCCAGCCCTACCGTGAACGACCCCACGAAAGCGGTCATCATGTTGAGCGGTATCCCCGAAACAGCCATGAAACCAAGTGTCCAGCCTATAGCTAATACCGGCGGTATTGCAGTCAGGAGACCCAACAACGGTGATCTGTAGATGATTCCAAAGACGATTATCAGTAAAATAAACGCAAAGATAAGAACCAGAATAGTTGACATGAAAAGAGATTCTCTGAAGTCATCCAGACCTTTATTCCATATGATCGGCTCGCCAGTGTATTGTATCTTCGCATCCACATCATTGAATGAGAATGATTCGAAATCATGTTCCAGCTCCTTTTTTGCATCAAGACCATGTTCACCCAGGTTGGTCTTAGTAATGAATCTTATTATTATTCCATCATAACCCTGGGGGCCTTTGTGAATGAATTGGTTAAGAATTGGATATTCTGCGGTTAAATTATCCAACCATGGTTTAATCTCTTCTTGGCTTACTCCCCTGTCGGGTATACCGTCCAGATTAGAATCTATTGATAAATAATATGAATTATTATAACCAATAGAGGGTAGTATTGATCCTATCCACTCTACTTTTGCGGCACCATCGGCTTTGGCAATATATTTATCATCACGTGCCCGCCAGATTGACAAATTGGCATGGTCCCAAATACCTTTATATTCAAAATTCCCGTCAATACGAACGATTATGGTCTCGGTACCAACCGAATAATCTTCGTTCAATGTTCTGAAGGCTATAGTGATATCTTGCGTCTCCAACAATTCACCGGTTGGATCATAGGTTGCGCGCATGTTGGGAAGCAGCACATATCCGGGAATTGCAATTACGATCAAAACAATTATGAATGCCCAGGGGTGTTTGACCGTATTGAATATTGGTCCGAGCACTCTCCCCGGTTTTGCCGAGATATTCTTCGGTGGTATCGCACCTTTTAATTCTTTACCTTTTTTCAACCTTCTTTTGTCTAAAATTATCCTTATCGCAGGTACAAATGTGACATTCAGCACGCAAGCAAAGACCACACCAAAGGCAGCAACGATCCCAAATTCCGTAATGGCCTGAAGGTCGGAGACTATATTTGACAAGAATCCAAACGTGGTTGTGACCGTGGCTAATATAAATGCAATCCCCACAAAGGTGATCATTCCAATTGCTGCCTTTTTGATCCGAATCTCCGGTTGTTTCGTACCCCATAACCGTTCCCGGTATCCGATGATCGCATGGAAACTGAAATCAATTGCCAGGCCAGTGATCAATAAGGGAACCATGATGTTCATGAAATTGTAATCAAACCCCACAATACCAATTATACAAAATGTCCAGATGATGACAATTAACAGAGTTAGGTTAGCAAGTAATGCATCTGATAACCTCCGGTAATTGATCAACGATAATGCAAAAATTGCGATAACAGCCAATACAAATAATGGTTCCATGGTCGCTTCGGCTTCACCATATGAAGTTGATAATAGACCGAATGCATAGGTATACATCTCCACACCAGAGCCGCGGAAATCATTGATTATATCATCACGCATGTGAAGCTCGAGTGCTTCCAGTTCAGTATCTGATAAACCGCCGTCTAGGGTTACATACAATACCATGGATTTGATCTTATTATCCGAATCAGGGTTGAAATTTTTTGGCAATAGCGAGGCTGCCAATTTTCTATAGACCTCTGGTATGTTGTTGTCATTGAGATATGTTTTGAGAATATCCCTGATATCTTGGCTGGTGGTAGATCCCCAAGATATTTGAGAATATTCCTCTAGAATTGTGGGCAATGAGATGAATGAAAGATTCTTTTCAACATCATTTTCACCAATAACATTCCTCCATGTTCTTGGATCATTTTTTAATTTAATGATCGCACCAGAGGTTTTTTCAAATGCTTTTGGTGTTAGGACATCATCAGCTTTAACCAGTACAATGAACGTTTCATAATTGCCAAAATCCTCACCTATCTGGTCCATGATATCCATTTCTTCGTAATCAGGGAACAGATCGTTTATATTGGTCCTAAATTCTGTACGACCGGTTTCAAGTGCCGCACCTGCGCCCAGCACCATTAATATTGTAACTAAAACTGTAGCACCCACCATCCTCCATGGATCTTCGGCCACTGATAAACCCAGTTTTCTTAATGCAGGTATTCTGCTGTTCTTTTTGTTTCTTGCCATTTCTAATCGCCTTGTGCTACGAGCTATTGGTAGGTATGAAAAAATTTTCGCATTTATAAATTTGTATCAGATGGTGAATTCACCCGAAACTTCAGTTTTCGCTTAAGTCGATCGACTTCTCAATTCCATTTTTATATTCTTTGCATCAACCTGTTGTTCACAATAATAACATAGGGGAATATGATCTCCAATTCTTTATTTCTTAGAGAATTTTTCTATAATATAACATTAAGTATTATTAATGCATCCATTCATTAACAGACCCCGTACAAGTACTGGCAATCAATAACCAGATATTGTCCTCCCCACCACCACCAAATTATCTACAATAATCCTCAATTTCTTATTTAAACTCCTCTCTTAGGGTCATATATTGTGAGTTGAATTCTACTATTGCCCCGTATAAGGGGAAATATCTTCAAATTATTTCCCCTAATGAAAGCTTCCCGAGAACAGGATTGCCAGAACCTGCAAATAATCACCTGGGATGAAGAAAGAACCCTGAAAGTGGAAGAAAGAAGAATAAAAGTAATTCCGTTATTTTTCTCCAAATTTTATGATCTCTAACAAATTATCAAATAATTGTGGTATGTGATTTACTACCACATCCCATACAATGTTATAATTAACTCCAAAATAATCGTGTATTAACACATCTCTCATCCCAGCCATCTCACGCCAATTCACATCGGGATATTTAGCTCTGAATTCACCCGGAATTTTTTTCGTTGCTTCACTAATTATTTCTAAACTCCTAACGAAGGCTCTCTGGAGTGTTTCGTCATCATTAAATTCATCTTGAGCAAGTCCTTCAGATTTTGTTATTAAATATTCGCACTCATCCTTTATATGTTTCAAATACTCAAGATAATTCTTCAATATATTCCACCTCTTTCATAATATAAGGGGCAATGTATGGACTTAAACTACTTGGAGTTACAAGATCAATTCTTCTACCAAATAATTGTTGAAGAAAAAAGTAAAGATCGATTAAATTTTTATATCTCTCTTGGTCTTTATCAAATTCTACTAAAATATCAATATCGCTTCCTGATCTAATTTGACCCTTTACTACTGAACCAAATAAACCAATCTTCTTTATACCAAACTTTTTAATAATTTCTCTATTTTTGATCAGTAATCTTTTGATTTCGATTTTTCGATCCAAAGTATGTTTTTTATCCATTTTTCTTCCATCCAATGAGGTTCTTAACTATAAGTTCATTATGTTAAAATAGACTTTATATTATTCATAATTTCCTATTATTCAATAATCCCAGAAAACATCATCAGAATTGCATTTAGGACATTTAGCCGCAGTAAGATATTGTTCCTTCTCACCAACAAATGTGCCGAAATGCATTACTTTTAATTTCCTATTCATGATCTCTTTAACCTGAATTTCATCCAATTTATTTTCTGGTTCGAGATTGATCGAAAAGATCCTCCTATTGAAATTATCCCGGTAATCACAGTTAGTGCACACAATCGGTAATAGAGACTTTATTTCATCATCGAGTTTGTTTATCTCTTCTGAACCTTTCGACCATGTTCTCACAACCGCGAAAACTCATCCTTGAGTGCAGGATGATTCTGATACTTGTTTCTTTTTAGGAGTGGCAATATTGGTTTGTCAATTATTTAATTTCTTCTAACATATTGACGACCAGATATCGTTGAACTGGTCAGCTGGACATACTAGTTGCTAGTTGCTAGTTGCCAGTTGCTAGGTACCAGCGAATTTTCTCAAACTAACACCTGATTTTGTGGTGTGTGAGTGTGTGAGTGAGAGAGTGTGTGAGTTGAAGGTGCCTGACCCCTGAATTGTAACCCCTGACCCCTAACTCTTAACTCCCCTAACCCACACACTTAACATCAAAAACTATTCGATATAAATAGCTGGCCTCTGCGGAATTGCACTCTTCATCTTATTACCAGGATCAACCGCACTGCTATCATCAGCCGAATATATCTCAACAGTACACCTAAAATTATTCTCCAGGAACGCTTTGGCATTTGTCAGGTACTCAAACTCGTCCAACCTCTCCGCAGGCTCTTCTTTCTCCCTAGCGATCCTGGAGAGCTCGGTTATCAACTTCTGTGCATACGCCGGTGCCGCCTTACCCTGCTGCTTGATCTCCGGCACTGCCATGCTTTTCTGCATGAGCGCGCTCATCTCCAGCTTATCATCGTCCAATAGCTCCAGCGCAAGCTCACGTATCCGGAACTTCCACCCCGGGCTGGTGTAGATCGAGATCTTCTGCGGCTTTTTCTTGATCACTTTGATAATTTCATGGAGGTCGTCCACCACTGAGCGCAGGTAATTCTCGAAGATCTCGGCATGTTTGTATTGTCCCTCCAGGTTATATTTTGGAAACTCGGTTGATAATACGAAATTGTACTTATCTTCGTCTGTCTTGCCGGCAAACCCCGCCAGCTCCCAGAGCTCCTCGGCTATGAACGGTGTGAACGGCGACAGCAGCCTGATCCAGGTCTCGATCACCTGCTTAAATATACCCGGGTCGTTTCCGCCACGGCGCATATACCATCGTACATCCTGGTAGATGCCGAAATATATGTCGTTCGACCCTCTACGAAGGTCATACTTTTCAAGAGCTTCGGTTATTGCCTTAACTCGTTCATTCACCGAGTTAAGCAGCCACTGGTCTATTGTTTCAATGTTCTGTTTATCGGTTGCGATTCCCGAATCCGCTGAGTTTATGATAGTTAAAACCTGTGAGATCAGATCCCAGGTGCGCTTCAACCTGAGTTTATAGGTTATTACCGTATTTTTATCCCATTCGATATCCAGGTTGGCCGAGCCCACATGCGCGTAATACAACCTCATACCGTCAACCGTGTATCTCTCGGCCGCGTCCGGTATTGGTTCGGCACCGCCTTTGGACACCTGCGACTTCGATATCTTATCACCCGCCGCCTGCGTGACCCACCAGTTTACGAAAATACCGCGCGGCCATTTATCGGGTGCCAGAATAGCCACATGGTTCATGACAAAAACCGGGAAATGCACGGTCTTATGCTCTTTACCGCCAAGATTGATATCCACGGGGTACCAGTAATCGAAATCGGCCTTTATCTTGGAAAGCAGCTCGGCATCCACGCCCGGCACATCCGCGGGCGCGCCCTGGCCCAAAAATACATGATCAAAGAACAGCTCGGTAAGCTGTTCAGGTGTAAGTGAATTGTTGTTAATGTATCTTGAAACGATATAATACGCAGGATATAATGTAGAATCCGAAATAGGCTCGATGATCCAATCTTTCTTGAACGGGAACTCCGTCCCAAGCCACGACCCCTGGCGTATGCATGCACGGTCCCTGAACCAATCGAGCACCCCCGGCAGCTCGTCGTGGTATTCATGTGGAAATATCTTCATTTCACTTGCATGTACTTTCGCCTTCTCTGTAAGCTCCGGGTCACTGTACCTGATGAACCACTGGTCTGGTATGAGCTTGATCAGCACATCGGTTCCACATCTGCACACAACTTTCTCAGAAAACTCGTAGAATATATCGGCAACACCCATATCGATGAAATCACGGAATAAAGTATCCTTCACCTTATCCACGTGCAACCCCGCGTACTCGCCGCAAAGAGCGGTCATGACACCCGAGTGAAACTCGCTTTTGTAAATGGCTTTTGTGGCTTCTTCAAGTTTTTCATAGTTGTTCTGTGATGTAATGCCCATCTCTTTACAGAGGTCACCGGCCGGATCCTCGGACGCGTTCTTACTGGTCTTTATCAGACCTATCGGTTTGATATCTTTCACACTTTCCGGTGGTATTCCGAACGGCTCGAGCATTTTCAGGTCAGATTGCAGGTCCAGAAGTGCGATCCAGTCAAACGGGGCATGGGCGGGTACGGACATCACAACACCGGTTGAGATCTTCGGGTCAACGAATGTACCCGGTAGTATGGGCACATCATTATTGGCTATTGGCACGTGACATGTCTGGCCGATGAGCTCTCTTGCGTGAACCTTGCCTATACGCTCCACCTTGGTACGCTGCTTTTCCAATTTGGCCGCGGCCTCGGCGCTAACGATCCAATCATCCAGGTCGTCCACGCGTACCTTGACATACTCCACATCAGGATGCAGCCACATGTTAGTAACACCGAATACGGTCTCGGGCCGCAGGGTAGCCGCCGGCAGGATCGAACCGTCCGGAAGCCTGAACTTCAATACCGCAAACTCCAGCATTTCCGCACTCCCGCCCTGCAGAACATCGGTCTGCGACGGGTCGACGGCCACCGGTCCGCACGACGGGCAGAACGGTGCATAGTGCGGATTCTGTGTCAACAGGTCGTGTTCCTGCAGCTTCTTGAACTGCCATGTAATGAATCTCTTGTACCCTGGTGAGATGGTGGTCATCAGCCGTGTATAATCGATGGTGAATCCGAAGCGCTTCCAGTAATCCTCGGTGTATAATTTACTAAAATATTCCACAACAACTTCAGGGTCCGCCAGTTTGGGTATAAACTCCTCGGGGCAGCCGTTATTACGCAGATACTCGATGGTCCCCGGGTCGTTTCGTGCCACGCGCTTTGCCAGGCCCACAGACGGCAGGCCCGATGCGTGGAACCCAGCAGGGTAGAGCACATTATACCCAGTCATGCGTTTGTACCGCGAGATTATATCGGCATACGTGAACCCGCGCATGTGACCCACATGCAGGTACCCGGAGATACCGGGGTACGCAAAATGTATCAGAAACTTCTTCTGGCCAGGTGTTGCCTCGGGCTCGAACAAGTGCGCATCCGACCAGCGCGCCAGCCATTTTTGTATTAGTTTACCCGGTTCATATTCGACCATGTTTGATACCCCTGAGGTATGAGATGATAAGATCGCAGAGTTTGGGTCTCTATATCTGAATATCACAGTAAAGATACTGTAATAAATATAATTTTTGTTGATAAAATAATGATTGGGTTTTTAAAGAATTAAATATCGATTTTAATTTGAATTTCCTGGCCTGGTACTAACTCTGATGGGGATAGTTCAAATATCTCTTGCTTTACCATTTCATGGAACTTATTATAAAATTCTATTCTAATTTTGTAGTTATCAAAATATTTAAGCTTTCCAGATTTATCTTTCTCATAAACTTTTAATCTTATTATCTTTGGTTCCACCCACTCTTCATAATAGAATGAGACATTTTTTTCTAATACTACCTCACCATTTTTGTTCGTAATATTAATTAAATAATAATCTAAATTGTTTGTAACCTCTAAAGGTCCCCCAAACGGGTCCGTTAAATTCAGGGTCACATCATAATTTATCAATGCCGTTACATTGCTGATATTCGCTAACCAATCAATCGCCTCATGACCGACCAGATACAGATCATAAGTATTATTGTAGAATGTCAGGTTTTCGAAGATTGGTGTCGAATTCTCTATATAAAATGCAACTTCGCAGTCAGAAAACGTCGTGTTAATGATAGTAGAATTTTTTAACCACCATAAATAGATCAACGAATTTTCAGATATTTTCGAATTCATTATTGTAAAATTCCAATACGAGTCCGAACAAAATACCTGAACTCCGGTCATCAGGCTATCATTTATTGTTACTTTAGCGTAACTAATTTCCAAATAAGTATTTAGTAGCTCCACACTGTTGAATGATAGGTTTGAATAGGAAATTCCCAAGTATGAACCTTCAATTTGTGAATTATTAATTTGAACTTGATCATTTTGCATATTTAGATTTTGGTACTTTTCTTCCCTATAAAAGGACATCATCATACGCCTAATCTTACAACCATCTATTATCATATCTGAATGGTAAGAATAAAATTCCCTACCCCAGATACCTGTATTATTCAAACTGGAATTGGAAAATAAGAAATCACAATTCATCATATGTATCGACGAATCATAAATTGATGAGTTAGTTATTATTACATAACTATTTTGAAATTGCATAAATGGTATTCTGGTTAAGGTAGAATCATATAATTCAAAATCACCATTACATTGGAAGGTTAAGCGATTTGAATATAGCTCTGAATATTTATCGAAAAGTTCAATGCTTGAATTCCGAATTTTCAATGCAGCATTTTCCGAAATGATCCAATGGAAAGTTTCTTCCTCATTTTCATTAACCAAGACAATTTGTTGATCATTAATTGTGGTTTCACCACTTTTTAAGTATACCAGTTCATGATCTAAAAGATCATGGTCAATGGTGTGATCATCATTGATATAGAGAATGTTTGCCTTTGCAAAATTATTCTCGGGTAAAATATCTCTTGAATCATCATCGGACTCCAATTTGAATTCAAGATTTCCATCAAAGGTGGGAAAAGTAATATTTTCCAGATAATATTTCAGAGAATATGCCTTTTTGTGCTTACACGATCCCACGGTCCAGTTCTCAACTGTTTTATCATTGATCAACACAGACACATTCACCTGCGAAACATTATTACCTAAACATTTGTAAAGAAGCTGGTAGTATGGCACATCATACTCAGTATTTAAAAATAGACTTTCGACCCTTACATCATAAAAATCGCCCACTGTGATATTTATTTCATTTTGTGGTGCGTCCAGTTTGGTTACGCCACACCCCTCCAGTTCGGTGAATGCATATATAGAGTATGGAAACGGATCATATAAACTACCGTTCTGATAGATCCTGGTTTTAAGTATTCGAGCTTTCTCTTGCGGATACTTAAATTCATCACCATCATATTTACTATAATAGTAATCCGGATAAAACACTTCAACCATACCATAGTTGTCTATGGCCTCGAAAAATGCGTTCTGGCGAACCAATAGGAAATTTAGGCAGTTTATTAACAGATCATAATATTTTTCCAATATCACCTCGTTCTTGCTGAAATGATTAGGCTCCAATAATGATTTTGTGCTTATTTCAAAATCTACGATTATTGCAATGCTGCAGTTATAGAAATAATTATTCAGGAGCTTGGAAGGCGGCAGGGCAAGCAATAGACCAGTACTGCAATTTTTGATCTCATTATTTACAAATGTTAAATCCAATGGTAGATCCGGGTTCCGTTCTTCGACCTTAATCCCTTTCTTGAACCCTGACAACTGGTTGTTCTCTAATAGTATCTCTATTCCCTCTGCCCAGTAATCCTGTTTTTCAATTAGAATACCATTGGGCCGGTAATAATCGGAATAAGAATATCCCGCGTTAAAATCACAATTTTTTATCTGTCCTTCTGAATCAGTGATCTCAATCGGATCGTCACAAAACTTGAATTCCGTTGATTCGAGGCTAAAACTTGAATCAAATAGATCGATACAATTATCGCAATTATTGAAGTAAGAATTTTTCACTTCCAGATATCCATTATGTACATTGATCACCGAGTTCAGGTGCTCGAGTTTGCTGTCTTGAATGCTCAGGCTTCCCTGGACTTCGATCTCAAAATCATGTATGTATTCCCCCAGTTTTAAGTAACAGTTTTTCATGATCAATGTTGAGCTTTGACTTATGAATATCTTTATATCACTGAGACTAGAGTGAGAGTTTCCGTGTTGAAAAATTAATATTGTCGTATTCTCCATGGTGACCGTAGCACCGCGGCTAATAGTGATATTATCCTCCAGATATATGATCTCGTCCTGGAAGGTTGTATCTTCAATTAGAAAATACTGGTTCGACCCAGGAAAATCGTAAAGGTTTGTGGTGTATGGGTTTTTAAATATTATTGTATCATCTGAATCATCATAAAAAAGGATCTTTGGAAATACCAGTAAAATTATTATAAAAATTGAACTGAAATAAAGCGCTTTTGGAATTCTATAACCTTTTTTTGCGGTTTTTATGTTATTTAAATATTCGTTCATTCCATGTGGGCTGGAAAGGTCCATGATTCTTGCTGTTTTCTTATACCCGAGCAAAGTTTGTTTGATCTTAGATGGGATGGTAACCCCGTTGGCTTGGAGTGTTAATAATTTTTTTACTGAGTAATATTTTAATATCAATATTATTGATGAAGTTAAAATTAATAATAGGGTAAAAAAAATGATTTGTAATAAGACATAATTATTATCAGCGTGCATCCATTCGACTAAATACAATAAATTTGGAAATAGAATATACAAGTAGCTCATTAGCAGGATGGCAGAGATCAATAATATAACTCCAACAGCACTGGAAGAATAATAATTTGATCTTCTTTGGCATTTTTTCCAGAACTTAATATCGGATTTCCACGCCTGGACGGGCTCGAAGTTTAATATATTATATAGTTGATTTCCCAACGCATCACTTAATCCAGGGAATAATTTTAGGAAAATATCACGAACCAAATATTCATTATTAATTTTAGAGTCCGTCTTGGGTGCGTCAGGATTTCTGAACTTCAAAATTGCAAAGGAATAAATAAATTTGATTTGTTCTTTATTTACAACCATTAGCCCCCTTGGTTTTACAATTTCATTCCGTTTTGCAAGGTCAAGAAATGGGTGTCGAATAGCCTGGAACTTTTCTACTCTTATTTGTAATCCTATTAGGTCGGCGAACCAATAAAAACGCGGTTTTTTGAAATATGGTATTGGCGCACCTGGGAAATCTAGGCCAAATTCAAAAATTCGCGGTGTGGGATTTTCCACAAACAATAATATTAATCCGGTCTCTAAACCAATTATTAATGCAAATATTAAAACCATCACAAGAAAGATTGTATTAAAAAAATAAAAGGGATAAAGAATTACTAATAATAAAGAAATTGAGATTATTATTGTAATAGTAATAATTGTAAACCCAAGCCGTTTTCTGAATAGAACCGGATTCTCTTTTCCAAATAATAACCTGCCGCGATCGTTCCTCTCCTTAGCTTTTTTGAATTTTGTTTGGATAGTCTTTAAGGCCTCCTCCGGGATCTTATGTTTTTCTCCATCATCTTCGGCTAAAATCTTTTCAATGAGTTTCTCACGCCGTTTCAAGTTCTTTTTATAGATGGAACGAGAGAAATAGAGAATAATTAAGTACAGGGCACCAAGGCCAATTAGATATAATATCAAGGGTTGAAAATTATCTTCAATTTTAGAAAAATATATGAGCTCTCCAGCAAAAAAGTCGTTATAACTATATTCAATATTGTACATTGTTGAATCCAGATAGACGATCTCCAAATCACCATTATCGTGTATTCCCAAGGATGTAACAATATCATCCGGAAGTTCCACAGGATATTTCCTGGATAATAATAAATTCATATCTTTATCATATTTATTGACATATATCTCTTTCCCGTTGGAGACGAAAGTAAAGGTCAATTGGTCATCACTGATCCGACCTTTAAATAAAGTAGCAGCATCCGAAAAATCCCAATAAAGTGATCCATAAAAATCAGTATTTTCCAACTCGGCGGTCTTTATCACCTTAAAATTCTCATCTAAGAGCGAGTATTCATAATGTGAATTAGAAAAGGTTCCACGAACAATATTTAATAATAATAACTGTCCAGAATCAAAAATAAATATATCCTCAGGAAATATTATCTCATCAAGCAGAACGTGCTGTAAAAGTATACCTTGAGCATCAAATTTGTCCAAATAGCAAATGGTATCGGAATAATGGTTGGATGTGCTGTTATAGGAAAAAATAAATAACTGTCCATTTTGGCTCTCGATAATATTGTTGATATTTCGGTCATGTAATTCAGCTTCCACATTATAAGAGCCGTTTTGATAGATGGATACTACCTGGTTATCATCTGTTTTAGCTAGTATCCGACCGGCTCCCGGATAGATTTCCTCAATATCAAAACCAAGTTCTGTTCTTGGATTAACGGTTCGAGCTACAGCTAATTCTGCCAGATCTATTATTATTAAAACGTTATCAAACCACCAATTCTGACCAGATACATGTATGTACCCGTAGCCGGAATTATCACCAACCACAGTTATATCATATATTGGTAGATCCTCATAACCTTGGAATAATACCCTTGTATCACCCACACCGCTATCCACTAATTGTGCTCCTTCAATGGTCCTGTTCGGTGTTAAGACTTTGCCTATCCAGAATACGAACGCCCCCTCCGAATCATCAATTAAGATCTCCGGGCTACCGCCAAGCTCGGTTATGGTTTGTTGTTCACTCCAACCCAGAGGGCCAATTGCCACAGGGTACAGTAAATAAGAAAATACCATAAGGTAAACGAATGTACCTGTAATTAATATTCCATTCGTCCCCAAATGTGTCCTCATTAATATCCTATAGTGATATTTATTATAAATATAAAGATTTTTCCAGTATCGCTTTTTTAATAATTTCACTTATAATAATGATAATTATCAATTACCCTGCAGTACGTTCTCTGATCGTTTTCTCGGTGTCCAGCTTCCTCGAGTACCGTATCGGAACGAATGACGAGAGCTCTACGAAAAGCATCCCCAATATGAGTATCATTATTGTTGAACTTACTATGAATACGATTGGGAAGTAGAAGATCACGTCCTCCATGACCCTGGCCAGGACCTCGGCAAAGAGATATGCGAAGGGTATACTGACAATGGCTGAAAGAACCCCCAGGAACCCCATCTCGATCATTATGGATTTAGCAGTTTTCCACTTCGAAACACCCAGTGTATCGAGGGTTGCGTATTCTACGTCCCTTTCCATGGTCGATATTATAACGGCCGACCCGGCCACTGCGATGGTTATGAGCAGTTGCATGAAGAAGAAAAAGAAAAGCATGCCCTCGGCCATGACAAGGAGCTCATCATAGGTCTCGACAATATCCTTATGTACGACGACATAACCGACCGTGTTCATGGCCCTAATGTCATTTACCTTCTCGTCCACAAGATCCTCATTCTGTAATTTGATGAATGCTCCGGAGGAGATGTTGGCTGGGAACAGTGGAGCTATCATCTCCCTGGAGGTGTAGACCGAATAAACAATCAAATCGTTGATGATTCCCTTGACTTTAAGGTCTGTGGAATTAGATCCAAAGGTTATTCTTATTGAGTCTCCGATATCGGCATTCAGGTCCAAGGAGAGCTTGTTGGAGATGACGGCACCATCGTTAAACCCAAGTTTCCCTTCCTGTAGGTCAAAGTCCTTGATACGCTTGAGATCTTCACTAGCCATTATCACTGTACCCTTTCTCTCGCTTCCTTTACTGGCTTCGGCCTTCATATATGCGTAAGGGGCGATCCATTCAGTATCCCCTTGGTCCAGGCCAAGAAAGGACTCATTGACCGAGGTGGTTGGCATGGTGGACACGAAGTCGGCCCTGACGTCCCATTTCTCGGAGTCCAGCTGCTCCCTGACATAACCATAAGCCGAGTCGGCCATTATAAGCCAGCTACCGGCCGAGCCGATAGTTAAAGCGATCACGACGATGGTTATGGCCGTCCTCCTAGGATTGCGGACCGTGTTCCTAAGTCCCATGGTTGTGATCATGGACCTCCTGGTGGTGGACCCTTTGGTTTTTCTGACACTCGTCCTCGGTTTGTACTCGAGGGCGTCCCTAACAGTGGACCGAGTGATGAACCAGATAGGGACCCATACTGAAATGAGCACAGTCGCCATTATCGTTATTATGGATATGGCGAATGGCATTATGGACAATGGATATACGGTCTCGTACGAGATGCCGAAAAAAGAGGTCTGGAAATCGATTATCCCTGCCGCGAACCAGAGGCCGAATATGACTCCAAATACAACACCGATAGTCCCAATTATAAGGCCGAGGGCCATGTAGGCGCGGGTTATCTCCCTCTTGGTGTAACCCAGTGACATGAGCACTCCAATGTACCGGGAATCGCTCTGCACCAACCGTATCATGGTCATAAATATTGAGATGAAACCCACTATCAGGAATATTATGCTCATGACCGGCATCATGTTCTTCATCTTGTTAGCACCGATCCTCATGAATTCACGTGACGGATGCCCGTCCTGATACGTGACTGACTTAACGCCCACGCCCTGGAGCGAGGATATGACCGAATCATCGTCGCCATCGTCAGTAAGGAGCACCGTGACCTCGTTGACCTTCAGCCCCAAGCCCGTTATGTTCTGCAACTCGTCCAGGGGCATTATAATGACCACTAGTGTCCCTGGCGCCGGGATCGTATAATCGCCGAAAGACGACGCGAACACGAATTCCGGTCCGGTGACGAGCCCTGATATGGTAAGGTTTAGGTCCTTACCCATGATCTGGAAATGTAGTACCTTGTCGACCTTGACGTTCTTTGCCTCCATGCCCCCTACCGCTACGGCCTCGCCAGGGGACTGGAAGAACCTACCTTTGGCGAGTTCGAGTACGTTGATTTCTTTCTGTTTCGGATCCTCGACTCCATAGAACTGGGTCGATATTCTCTCGCCCTCATGGTCGTAGATACCCGTGAGCTTGAGGCGCGATTGATGTGCCTTAACGTCACCAGTGCTGCCGAGGGCAGAATCTATGTCTGATTCATTGACCGGTGTGGTCATGTCTATGAAAAGGTCCGCCATGCGGCCATCCTCAAAATAGGTCTCGATGCTCGCATCCATCATGTCGCCGCTATAGAGCCCACCCAGGAATAAGGCCATGGCCAACGCGATGACAAGTACTATGGTGAATGTTCGCCCCTTCATGCGCTTAAATTTCCTCAAAACACTCTTGGTGATGGTTTTCATATCTTACACCTACCCTCACATCAATTCAGTGCAAGTTGGCCCCTGCGTAAAAGCAATGTCCTGTCAGCGTATTTCTTGAGGCTTGAGTTGTGGGTTACTATCAAAAAGGTCATCTTGAGCTCTTCTTTCAGCTTCTGCATCAGAGCCATGATCTTCTCGCCCCTATCTTCGTCCAGATTACCGGTGGGTTCGTCGGCAAGAATGAGTTTTGGCTCTTTTGCCAGAGCCCTTGCGATAGCCACCCTCTGCTGTTCACCTGCCGACAGCTCCTGAGGGAGGTTATGCATTTTGTCCGAGAGACCTACCAGGTTCAGATACTTCTCGGCCTTCTTCCTAAGCTCGGTCTTGTCCTGGATGACGGCCTCAATGCCCAAGATTACATTCTCGAGCGCAGTAAGGGTTGGTATCAGGTTGTAGAACTGGAATATGAATCCTACTTCGGTTCTCCTAAACTTGTTCAGCTGTTTAGCATTGAGCTCGCCGAGGTTGTTACCGGCGACCGTGATCGTTCCAGTGGTTGGTTTGTCGATGCCGCCAAGCAGGTTCAGGAGGGTAGTCTTACCGCACCCTGACGGGCCCATGACCATAACCATCTCACCTGGATTAAATTTGAAATCTAAACCAGTCAAAACTTTGGTTTCCAATTTACCTATAAAATAACTTTTGTGTAAACCCGAGATATCAATTAATGCCATTTTTATCACCATTTCATTTATTTCAGATTAGGGAGTATATATTTGGGATTTAGATTAATCATCTTATCATTAATTTAGGTTAATTACTCATAACTTGATAACATTTTGGCCGTTCATGTACGGTAGTTTATATAATTGGTTCTTCTCCCGATTTAGGTAAAGAAGTGAAATTAAAATATTACAAATATATTCAGGGATCAGGGGTTACAATTCAGGGGTCACAATTTAGATTTTATTTCTTTTAATTCAACATTATCCCACTAATGTCCTGACCCCAAAGTTGTGACCCCTGACTCCTAATATTGCCCAAATTCGGAGAAGAGTCAGAACCTTTTAACTTTTAAGATTTAACTTTTGAAATTTGACTTTAAAAAAAATGTATCAATCATTATTCTCTTCTGTGCAAAACATTTTTTTTAAAAATGATCAAGCCATCATCAATCTATCATAATTACTAAACAGTATAATACCCACCCACGCTTTTCGTGAGTTCATCCAACTCCTGAGGATGGGAGAATAGCGCACATGGCATGCCGTCCGTCTCCAGTAGATGCTCATTCTTTCTAATTGCCTCGAACAATGGGCTGGCCAACGCGTCTTTCAGAGTTGAGGTTTTCAGGTTATGTGTTGCAACATTCGAAACCGGGCATGGTGTAAGGTCACCACCTGGGGTCACATGCGCAAACCCGCGCCCTGCCGATACGCAGCCGCCAAAATATTCCTCGTCGCCGGGTGAATGGATAAGATAGATTGACTTTGTATTCCGCACTTCGAGCATTTTTTTCCTGAAAAAAGCAATAATGTAATTTCAATTTTAACTTTTACAATTTGCCTTGGCAAATTTCTACAAGGGTAAAAATTCTGTTTTTAGTAATATATAATTATTAGGAATTTTTAGCCCAGGACAATTTGTCTCTACAAATTGTCTAAGTTTAACTTTTACAATTGCCAAAGCAATATATCAGCTTGCTTTAATACCCATTCCAACAACCCATGATCGATAACCCTGCATCTTTATTCAATATACCTCAGCGCCTCTGCCGGTGGGATCTTGGAAGCTTTAAGACTGGGATAAAATGTGAATATCAAAGTAGCAACATACGCAATTATACAGATAGCCAGTAAATTCATCCATGGAATGACAAAACTGGCACCAAGCTCCCTGAAACCATCTAAATAAATCGTCCACCCGATACCGATACCAAGAAGGATCCCGATAAGTATAGCCAAAATAGTAATGAATGATGTCTCGATGAGAAACGATTTAACGACCATGCTCTTTTTGAAACCGATCGCACGCAGCATACCGATCTGCTGGCGGCGTTCGATCACGTTCCTATATGAAATGATGCCTATACCCGCAATCCCCACGAGCAGCCCGATGCCAAGAAACCCCTCCATCAGGTACATCATGTTATTTGTTAACTTTAGTATAGTATTGATGATACCCTTAATATCAAATGTTTGAACCCCGTGCTCGAGATAGGTTTTTTCGAATTCCTTGGAATAGGCATCGGCATCGTCGCTGGACTTGAGTTTAATAACAACCATATTGTCAACGCCGCCATATTCGTTTTTAACCACTTCTTTTTTAACGATGATGCCCTGGAAGAAGATCATCTGGTCCATTATTCCAATTACCGTCAGATTTCGTGTTCTTTTCTGGCCCATATAATCTGTGATCATTATATTAGCACCAACATACACTCCACCTTCCTCGGTGGGTGGCGGACCCATCATCATCATGTTTTCAATTCTTGAACCGTCCACTATACAAAATGAGCTTGAACTGTTTTTAAGTGCTTTCCAAGCCTCCTGATCTGTTTTGTATTTTTTGTCACGCTCTTTTAATGTGAAACCGTTGTTCTCAAGAAATGAATCGCTCATACCCAGTAAATTGTATTGTTCTACATCGGTGAACGTACCTGAAGGTCCATAATCACTGATTTGACCTTTACGACTATCATAGTCGATAATTGTAACAAGAGCCGAAGAGATCGTTTCCAGCCGGTCGGTTTTATTCATTAGGTCGGTTGGTAGACTTTCTTTGGTTAAATTCTGAAAAGGTGTTCTGGGATTAGTATAACCCATGACATCGTAACCACCGCTCTGTTCAATTAGCATGGCATCGCTTTGTGATGCCTGCATTGACGCGATCATAGCGATAACCGTAACTGTAAATATAATGAGTGCGAACATACCCAGTGTCATGCCGGTCTTTAACTTGCTGTCCATTGGATATGATATGGCAGTTTTAAGCACAGCCCTTGTTGATTTACCCCTGCCAACCGTGCGTTGAAGTGCTTTTAATAACAGGTCTGAATTGAACATTACGATAAATATCCCGGCTAGAACGAGGAATATACCACTTAAGATGAACGATTCCGCACCGGAATAATCCGCCTCTGACATTATCGGAATTTCAAAAGGTGGGATCATAAAAAATATAATTAAAATGCCTGCAGTGGTGATCGTGGCACGAAAGCTGACCCATTTTGACAGAACCACGGCAGAACCAATGAAAAGGAAAGGCAGACCTATCATCCATCCGGCGCCTTCACTTGAGCTAAAACCCCAATAGCTGAAAAGTATACCAAATACCACTAAAAGTGCACCAAAAAAGTGTTCACGCCTTTTTGTACCCGAGGTTCTTGGTTCCGGAATACGCCGGATCGCACGGATAATATTCAACTTGGTGATCCTCGTACTGATAAAAAATATCGTAGCAAACGTTATGAGCAAACCTGCACAGAATGCAATAAAAACGCTTGTCCATGTAAAGTAAAATGGAATATCGAAGCCGCCGCCACCATCTTCCACCGCACCAAATATCATCTCAAAAGCTTGGATGATCCCCCAGCCGAAGACCAGGCCTAAAAGTGCGCCAACAATGGCGGCAACGAATGCATAAAGGCTGCCTTCGAACAAATACATCTGCACCAGATGCTTGCTCTTCATACCAACCGCTCTGGCCATGCCCATTTCACTCTTGCGTTCCTCGCCCATCATCACAAAGATGTTGATGATCAATACAATTCCGGCAATGATGGAGAACATACCGAAGATCAAGAACAAAGTTCCTATACCTTCACCGGCCTCACGACCAGCCTTCAACTGGTCGGCCTTGACATTGTGTACCTCGAGATTAAGATCAACAGCTCCGAAATCGTTGTTCATTTGCTCGATCACCGAAGTGCGTATTTGCTCTGCGGTAGCATTATTCAAACCAGTAACGAAGACAACGGACGTTATTTCATATTCGCCACTATGGAGCATGCTTTGACTTGTGGTGAAATCCACATAACCCAATACGTCCATCTCGAACTCCTGTGGGACTGGTCCTTTAAAATCAAATGGTAAAACATAAACCTGGAGGTTTTTAACATTCAGTGTTCCATCCATGCGTAAACTTCTTACTGTAACCATGGAATGGTTTGTGATACTCAAATTAGCCGCTACGAATGAGGATATGTAGATCATGTCAGGTTCTATCTCCATTGCCCGAAAGGTCTCATCATCGGACTCACCACCCATGATCGCAAAACCATCTGTTGGTTTTTCATTTATAAATAGAGTTATGATAATCAAACCATAAGATATGCTGCCCCCTTTTTCTTTCGCCTTTTCGATCAAAGGTTCGGCATGTTCGAGCGTGAAATAGTTTTGATCTCTGGTAAGTATCAGACTACCGTTTTCATTAATGAGCGAAAAACCAAGGTCACCCATACCAACGGCCTTATTCAGCTCGTCTTCGATCGTTTTGTTCACTTTACTTGTATATTTTTCACCCTCCCGATAATCACCTTTGTTCGAGATCCAGATATGGTTGATCTCTCCCTCCCGATTGAACAGCTCTTGAAGTGTATCAAGCTCAAAAAATATTGTCTTACCCTGGTTATAGTTAGCCTTTCCGTAGAGGTCCTTTTCATTGATGATCTTTACGATCGTGAAATTTCTTTTTGCGAGTTTGGTGCCAAACGGTGTAGACAGATCTTTTACACCATACGCGAGTTGAATGGTATCTCCGAGCGAGGCTTCCAATTCATCCCCCAGCCTGGAGTTGATCGCCACCTCGCCAGCACCCAGTTCATTAGTGTAGTAGCCATGACCGTCCAGGTCGCCAAACACTGTATTACGCATGATATTCGAGTCAAGACCTAATATGTTCACTGACGGCTCACCCAGTTTGGTATCCAAGTCAAGAACCGCACCCAAATCGCTAATTAAAGGCACCACGGCTTCTATATCACGTACCGAAGTCAATTCTTTAGAAATAGAATCGTAGATAGATTCATTATAATATATAACAGTACCAAACGCGTTCAAACCCCAGATATCCTCGTCAACTTCACCTAACGAATGGTATGTACTAACCTCGAAACCATACGTCATTGTGTCCTGGACAACAAGCGCACTGGAGATAATAGCGGTCCCGATCATCAATCCGCAAATTACTATCACACTTTGTGCTTTGCGACGTGCGAAGTTGCGGAACGCCATTTTGAAAATTATTCTATTCATAACTGCCAGAACCGCAATTATCACAGTTATGATAATAACAAGGATTAATAAAATAAATAAGAAATCATCCATAATGGTCACAGCCTATTCGTTAATGTGCTCTTTATGAATAAGACCGCTGCGCATCTCCACCACACGCCCGCACACTTTTCCCACAGAAGGATCATGTGTGACTATGACGAATGTCTGGTTATTCTCTTTATTCAATTTCATCAATAGTTTCATGATATCTTGAGAGTTTTTGGTGTCCAAGTTACCTGTGGGCTCATCGGCCCAGACTATGATGGGTTGATTTACTAGACTTCTTGCAATGGTCACACGTTGTTGCTCGCCACCACTCAACTCGGCCGGTTTATGGTATTTCCATTCGGTCAGACCCACCAGGCTAAGTGTCTTTTCTGCTTTTTCACGCGCTTCCTTGGACCGCATTCCGCTGACCAGCAGGGGAAGCTCAACATTTTCCACGGCGGTTAGTACCGGCAATAAGTTAAAGCTCTGGAAGATGAAACCCATTTTCATGGCTCGATACTCGGTTCTCGCATTATCTGACATTGCATGTACATCATTACCTTCAAGCAGTACTTTTCCTTTGGTCAGGTCATCAAGACCGGACAAACAGTTCAGAAGTGTGGTCTTCCCGCACCCCGATGGACCCATGATCGCAACCATTTCTCCCTTTTTAACCTCAATATCGATGCCCTTGAGTGCTTTGACCTGGATCTTACCTGTATCGTATGTTTTGTATACATTTTTCGCTTTGATCATGCTCATTGAACCACCTGGTTTTTTTTAATTCCCTTTTGAAATAGATTTCTCATTATTAAATTGAACGATAAATATTGAATGAAATTAATGTTCATATATCTATTGAGATAAAGAATGTACTTATAAGTTAGGGATATGAGATGTGTACGCTTGGTGATTATCAACAAATTGTCAACGTCATTCATCACCGGGATTCGGGATTCGCACGCTACAACGACTTTTTGATAATAACTGCTTGAGGGATTAGGGTTTTCACAATAATATGACAATCCGCCTCCCGCATTCCACATCTCAAATCCCTGACTCCTTATTAGGGATGCGAGATATGTACGCTACAAACTAAATACAATGTACATCGCTTGAGGGATGTGAGTCAATTCATTATTAATTTCCACATCCCACAAGTGGTTTAAATTATTAATGATTTATAACGTCCACATCCCAAATCCCTAATTATTTAATAATTAATTCAATTTCCATTACACTAATAATTTGAGAAAAGGCTTATAATTCAATACAAATGTTTATAACTATATTCGAGTTTTACTTGTTTATGGGACAACAGGATGTATACAATTATCTTAAGGCTCATCCAAGTGATTGGTTCTCATCAAAAGAGATCAGTAAAGGAATGAACCAGTCGATCGGGTCGGTAACTGTTTGTTTAAAGAAACTAAGAAATAAAAACGAATTAAATTTTAAACCAACCGGACTTCGGAAAGGTAAGAGAGCTCAATATTTGTATAAGTTCAAAATCTAATGATATTGATATAATATATCATCGAAAGTGAAACCTGATGTTTTAGTTTTTTTTTATCAGTGATAACAAAATACTTAACAAACAAAATACCTGCAAATGCATTTTTTATTAATACATTGATAAAACAAGATCCACCAGACCCCTCATACTTTTAGTGCAAGGTGTTCACAGTAATAAAACTTCAAGTTGGCTTTCAAATACTACACTATTTCAATACATCAACCAATTTAAATATCCGATAATTTAATAAATTACAACAACTATGTTGCGAGCCCTTATTCCTAATTGGAATTGCTTTAGATAAATTATTACCGATCACCTCAAAAGCTATTGCAGGGGAGGGTTAGTTCATGACAGAAGATGAAAAGCAAACATCTGAGAAAAAAGTTGAGGATAAAGATGAATCGAAGGAACGATCTACTGAACAAGAAACAAAAGAAGAGCCAGAAATACTTACAAAAGATGATTTAATCAATATCCTCAAGAGCATTCCTGGTGTTGGCCAGGTCATGGCTGAGCATATCTATGATGCTGGATATGACACGCAAGACAAGTTTAGATCATTAACCATGGACGACTTGAAAAAAGTAAAAGGCATTGGTCAGGCAATGGCGGAAAAAATTGTTGCAGGCATGGAGAATGCCATTAAACAGAGCAAAGTGGTGACTGAAGAAGAAAAAGAAGGGGCCAAAGGTCCAGGAATCGCCGCTAAAACCATGGGACTCATCACGGAAACGGTTTCTAAGATCAGAGGTTTTTTCAAGGGTAAATCACCCAACGCAAAGCCTAAAAGTAAGGATAATAGTACTGATGAAACGGGTTCGGTTTCTGTTAAAACAGGTGAACCAGAAGATGAAGGTGAAGGCGCCAAGAAAGATGTAGACAATAAAGATACGTATTTTCCTGAGGTTGGTAAAGATACAGAGATCGTTGAAGATCCGCCAAAACATGAACCTGTCACGGTTGAGCCGTCAGATACGGAACCTGGATATTCACCATTACATGCTCAGGATCTGCCCGAAGAAACCTCACCCGAGATCATACCAGAGTCTGAGCCAGAGCCAAAATATGAACAGGAACCAGAACAAAAAGCATCTGCACCAGAACCTGTACTTGAACCGGAAATTAATTTAATAGATCCTTCCGGATTATTGAAGTGGTTCGAAATCTCGCAAAATCTAAATTCGCATACTGGCAAATTAATATTCAAGGCGGGATATAACAACCTTGAAGAACTGCAAGAAGCTGTGGTGGAAGACCTAATTCTTGTACAAGATATTACACGGCAAGAGGCAGAAAAGATCTGTGAAGAACTGAAAAAGTTATAAAAAACTTTTAAGATCTTCCAATTTTTTTTTGATTTTATCATAATGTGTTCCACGCCAATAATAACGATCACACCCGCTACAGAACCAAAATCGGTCCTGTCTCTCCTGCACACCTTTTGGAACCTTATCTTCTAGTTCTGATCTATCGATAGTTTCCAATAGGTTATTACATTCTGGGCACCGGGTGAACTCCAGGTTCAATCGGTTGGCCATTAGATCGAATTCGGCGATCACCTGGCTTAGCTGGTCATCCAACTTTTCGCTTTTTATGTACAATCCGTTGAAATCCTTGAATTTTGTGAGTTCTTTATCGCGAGTTAAAAGAAGGCGCCCATCAGAATTGGCCAGCTTGAGCAATTCACTATCATTCATGGTCTTTGGATATAGAACATCATACCCCATGAACCGCAACCATTTTACCAGTTTACCAACCATATTATCTGCAATAAAGCGCACGGGTACCACGATTAAAGATTAGAATATTATAATTTTAAACCAGTTTTAATTAATTAATAGTTGAATAATTAAGTAAATCTCATTTATTTGCCAAATATTTTAGTACCAGTCCATCACCTAATCTTTCATATTCGTATAAAGTTAGTTCCATAACATCATTAATGGTTTTTGCGCCTTCACCTGACGCTAATGTTGGTGTATTCATGCCACCTACGATCTTATTACTGATATACACAAACAACTCGTCAACCAAATGATCTTTGAGAAAATTATAGATGACCGTGCTACCACCTTCTACCAGAAGATTTTCAATACCTTTCTCCTTAAAAATTGTAAGGAGTCCGGAAAGTTCGATATTGCCAGAGGTATCGATAGAATGGTGAATTACTTCTACATTCGTAAATTTCGATGTTTGCTCTTTATATCTCTCTCCCATGACAATTATGGTTGGTGCTTTCCCATCCAAGACCTGTGCGTACTTGGGTGTGCGGCCGCGAGTATCTAATATTATTCGAATAGGATTGTGTGGCTTGATCACGAACTCGGATTTAACTGTTAATTTTGGGTCATCCATTAAAACCGCACCAATACCGACCAGAACGGCGTCGCAGTAGTTTCGAAGTTGATGAACACGTTTGAAATCTTCTAATGAAGATAATTTAATTGGTTTTTTTGAGGGTAGAGCAATTTTACCGTCAATCGACATGGCACAATTTATTATCACATATGGTCTTGAGCTTTGCTTATGCATTTTTGAACTACGGGTCATGCTAGGGAATCGTTATCGTTAATGATAAGATTTAGGGTAAATTCTATTTTTAACAAAAATATTTGGGAATAGACATTGGAGTTAAATACCAAAACAATATTAAGGGAAAATTAGGTATTAAAGTTGTGATTTCAATGGAAGAGATCAAGATCTATGAGCTAAAGAGATTAGATTTACGGGATTCGGCGGTGATTGATGGTTTCCCCAGTGTTGGTCTGGTAAGCACCATTACTGCAAATTACTTGATCGGAATATTACAATTGGAGCAGATCGGAATACTGGATTCGATTCATTTCCCAACAGTATCGGTTGTACGTAATTCAGAACCATTGAACCCGGTTCGGATCTACGCAAAACCAAGCGTGAAAAAAAGTGAAAAACAGGTAGTGGTATTTATCTCGGAATTCCAACCACCACCAAATTTAATTAAATTGATCGCCGGAACCATTCTTGACTGGATGATGGAGCAGGGATGTAGATTATTGATATCGCCTGAAGGCTTAGTGATCGATCGCGGCGAAACTGAAAAAGAAGATGAACCCGAAGACTCGAAAGAAAATGAAGGGGCGCTGGAGTCATATGGAATAGGTAGTACGGAAAATGCACGAAAGATCCTAAAAGAATATAAAATTCAACAATTCCAGGAAGGCGTCATTTCCGGTGTGGCCGGCGTGTTATTAAATGAGGGTAAACGCCGTGAATTCGATGTGATAAGTCTACTGGCGGAAGCGCGACCAAATTACCCGGATGCACGCGCAGCTGCAAAAGTTATTGAAGCTATAGATAAGATCCTGTTACATATAGACATCGATGTGAAACCATTATACCAAGAGGCCGAGGGTATCGAGGCACGTATTATGAGTATGCAGCAGAAGGCAAAGACGCCATCAAAAAAGAAAGCACCAATTCCACAAATGTATGGTTAAGTTCCACTGTTTTTTTTTGTTCGGATGTAATTTTGATATTTTTATGATGAGTTGTTGTCTAGATGGATTGATGCTGAGTTGTAGTCGAGATGAATTCATAATGAATCGCGATCAAGCTGAATTTATGTTGGATCGTAGTCGGGAGGAGTTGATGCTTAATCGTAATCGAGCAGGGTTGATAATGGGTTGTTGTCAGGCTAAATTTATGCTAAATTGTAATTTTCATCTTTACGATAATCCTACCCGATAACAATCCTACGATAATTCTACCAGACTACAGTCAAGCAATAAATAATCACGATTACAGTCCAACAACAATACTACCCGACTACTATTTAGCAATAATTAGGCCTGATTACAATCGATAATTTAATCTTCTTTATATTCAGCAACTTCAATAATGTCATCAAGTCTAATTGCTTCTATTTTGGCAGGTTGAAACTTATTCAAATATTTTGTTAATATCTGGCTTTGGAATTGTTTTATCATAGGTTGACGGTTAGACCACCTTTGATTTAATTTATTAATTGAGCCTATTGCAGTCATATTAAAATAAGTCTCTAACATATAATTGAAGAAAACATTTCTGGCCATATTTAGATCGAGCTTATCGAAATCACCATCATTCTCGAGATATTTTTTGCCCAGATGATATGCCATCTCCTCAATATCTACTTCATATAAGAAAAAATCTTTCTCGTTTTGTTCCACATCTCCAAATATCTCCCAAAATGGCTTTTTTAGGTTCTTATCCAGCATTAGATTAACGAAATCTTCGATTATTGGTAAAGTATTGGCAGATAACGGCCTACTGGTTAGCATCACATCATTCAGCCCTGATATTTTGGAAGAATTTCGCAGGTCGATCTTATACAATAGGATCAAACCGAGCCTTTTGAAAATTGCCTCCTGGAGTGGTTTGTAGAACATTTTGGATAATGTATTATTAGTAATATTCGATATATAATCCATTGCGATCTTTTCATTTTCGGGAATTTTAATAGCAAACAGTTTTGTATCCATATAAGTTTCACCTCGTGTATTTTTACCCAGGCACGCCGGTAAGAGGGATGTAAAACAATTATCTTACTATTATTTAAATCTTTTTGTACTTTTTGTTAACTACCATTTTATTAACGTTAAACTCCAACTCCATAAACTTAATAAAGAAGTTCAAACATGAAGAATAAAGACTTGGAGGTTTTTGAATGGTTTTTAACGCTAATCTCAAAAATAAAGATAGAATAAAAACGAATAAGAGAGTCATTAGGATTTTGATCGCAATTATGATGATAATAAGTACGCTAGCCATCATATCGTTAGTATCGTTCAATGCTTCGGCTACGGCGATTCTATCTATAGAGATAAACCCCTCTGATACTAGCTCGAAAACAATTTATCCGAATGGTCCATCGGTCACTTATCAGATCGATATTACAAATTATGGCCAGGGCGGAAACATCAATGTTACCAATTCAACACCACCGACTGGCTGGACATGTTTCCTAGACCAAACACTGGTTTATTTGGATGGTACTGGTGGTTCTACAACAGTCACATTGACCGTGGACTGCCCAAACACTGCAACCTCGATTTCTAAAGAAGGGCAATACGCCCAGATCATTGTAACTGCAAATGAAGTTGGTGCAGGTCCGGAAAATGCCAAACAAATAACGACAACAAGTACAATAGGACAGGAATATAGTCTTAGCCTGGTAAACAAAACTGGAGATCCGTATACCAAATCTCCTGACGAGTTCGGAAAAGCAGAGTTCGATCTAACCGTTAACAATACTGGAAATGGAAAAGAATATATTACTTGGCAAACAACTGATGCACCAGGCACCGTTGTGATAAGCCCGGGTTATGTCAATGCTTTCACAGAAAAGGATTTCAATTTGCGAATAAGTAATATCCCTGAAGATATTACAAAAGGTATTCATTCTACAAAAGTTGTAGCACTTTCAGAAAATACAACCATTTCAGCTGAATTCAATGTTGAGGTATATGTAGAGGCAATATATGACCTTACATTGAATTTGAATGAAACAAAGGCGTATAAAGATGTATTACCAGGAGAATCCAATACATTTAATTTTACAGTGACGAACGATGGTAATACCAAGGATAACATGAAAGTGACTACAGGATTTAAATCTGCGGCAGCAGGCTGGTCGCTATTACTGAATACGCAAAATGAATTTTCTATTAATCAGGATGAAACCAAAGGTATTCAAATTGAAGTAAGCGCCCCATCAAACCAGAGTTATCCATTTACTGTGCCTATTTTTGTCAATTGTGGCTCAAAAAGTAACACCAGCATTTTTAAGAATACTACGGTAAATGCAAAAATAGAACAGATCAATAAAATAAAATTGGACATGCCATTGGTAAAGACGTTAGATATAGATACATTTACTGCCATCTTTCTAATGAATGTTTCGAATACCGGTAATGGTATGGACACTATTAATTTCGATCCAATACCGTCTGAACTCTTTCCCGATGATGAGATATGGTCATATGATTTTATATATGATGACACATCTATTTCATCAATCACCATACCTTCAGACGAAAGTAGGGAAGTTCTTTTAAATTTCACCAGCCCGGAAAACCCGAAAAAGGGCAGTTTTCAGCTGTATATAAACGCGTCTTCAGATAACGACGAATCTCAGAAAGTCTCCAAAAAAATTACGATCTCGGTCAAGGACAGGTTTAATATCGAACTGATTTCTATCAGCGGCACTCAACACTCAGCATATCCTGGAGAAACCATTCCCATACAAATCCAGGGTAAGAACATCGGTAATGTGGAGGGGACTTTTAATCTAAATATAAAAAAGCCCTTTAATGCAATTGAGTGGGAAACACCTGTGTTTGAACCCCCAGTATTTTTAAGTATGTCTGTTGATGAGGTCAGACTTTCCTATTTGAACATAACAGTGGATAACGATGCTCAAAAAGGATTCTATTTATTTATAGTAAATGCTACTCGGGGTAGTGGACAAGACCTGGAAATATATGACTCATTTGTATTGAATATTTCAGTCAAACGTAAATATGAAGTACAGTTATCAGTGGATGATCCGGTGTTAAACGCGGTTCCTGGAACCCCTGCAAGTTTTGAATTCACTATTCAAAATAAGGGCACGGGCAGTTGTAATGTGACCATGGAAGCCACCATGGGCACTGAAGAGGCAACATGGTTGAATGTCAAGATCTCACCGTCGTCATTCGAACTGCCAACTGCATTGGCCAGTCAAACCGTTTGGGTAAATGTGACACCATCCGCGTCAAGTCCGTTGGCACCAATGAACCTTTCGGGTGTACAAGTTACTATAACCGCAGATATTACAGAAAAAATCGGTACACCAGATGCTTCAAAAGAAATTAACATTAAGATCAATCAAACATATAGTGTTGAAACCTACGCTGAAACTTTACACATTACTATAAATCCAGGAGAAACAACAAATTTCAATGTTACTATTACTAACAAAGGTAACGGTCAGGATTCGTATGGTGTTTATGCCGCGGCAACTCGCTCGGGTTGGGTGGTCACGCCGACGAAACCAAATACTGAAAAATTAAACCAGGATGATGAAGAAAAGATAATGATCACATTTGAAGTACCAACAAATGAAGTTCCAATTTCTGATACTATCTCGGTAGAAGTGGTTTCACGGGGAGACGCAACAAAATCTATTATTGAAAATATAACTGTAAAAATCAATATAATCAAAGGCGTAAAACTAACCACTTTGAATAACCGCAAAGCTTGTGCACCAGGTAAATTTGTTGTTTTCAATATCACCGTGGAAAATACAGGTACGGTAAATGACACATACAAACTAACCATTTCAGATGCGGAAAGCTTCATTGATATTCTGGATATGACCTCCGAGATCTATGTTGTAAAGGGTTCTCAAGATTGGGTTGATGTAAAAGTCAGCATTAACGGAAGTGATGTATATAAACCATTACCATCTAATACGAATATCACTTTGGAAGCAACCTCGAAAACCAATATAGATATAACCTATGATTTTGTATTATCTCTTACCATCATTCCTGAAAGAGATGTTGACCTTTCAAGCACCGATCTGGAAAAAGAGGGCGAACCACAAGATATACTGACATTTAATTTTACGGTTACGAACACTGGCACGGACAACGATCTATTCAAAATCAAAGTGATACCCGGTGGGTACTCGCAATATGCAACATTAAGTACCGATAAAACCAGAATGCTCGAATCTAATGAATTCGAATATATAGAACTACAAGTTAAAATACCAAAAAGCGCGGCACCAACAGAGCCCACCACGGGAAGAAGCGTGATAGTATACGTATGGTCAGATGAGGACGAAACGGCAAATGAGACCATCACTTTAATAACTCATGTCGAACAGGTCTTTAAACTTAAACTCACGACAGTTATTACCACCCAGACACTAGATCCCGGGGAAAATACCACTTATCAGGTCAATGTAAAAAATGAAGGTACTGGTATAGATAATATTGAACTTGATTATCAAAAGACCCAACATCCGGAAAATATAAAATCCATTTCCTTCAACAAATATTTCTTGACATTATTACCTGGTCAGACAGAATCTGTTATTGTCACCGTTGAGATTGTCAAAGAACCCGAGGAGGGAAAATTATTACCAAAGATCGATATTACCGTAACCTCACTGAACGACACTACGGATACACCGGAAACAGATTCAAAAGAGATTCAGGTAGAGATCAATCCAACAGTGGACATTGAACTTCAAGTGGACAAGATCAAAAAGGATATAGTACCGAACCTGAGCGGGACTAAGGCAGAAGTAGAGTATACTGTAACGGTCTGGAACCGTGGTCTAGGCAGTGATTCTTTTGATATCACGGAATATAACAACCACGGATATTTGGTGGAAATAAGCCCGACTACAACTAACAAGATAGACCCGGATCAATCAGCAGTTGTAACTGTGAAGATCAAAATCGATAACAAAGCATCAATGTCACTTTTAGACTATAACACTACGATAACAGTCACATCCAGGACAAATGATGAAAAATCGGATATAATAACATTAAAGACCAAGATAAAACAGGCATATGGTGTAGAACTGCAAGTTCTGGATGATTCGGTGGAGACCGATGATATATTTGTGGGAAATAACAGAATAGTGACTTTCTATGTGGATGTTCAGAATATCGGTACTGGTGATGATACATTCAAATTGGAATTGAGCGGTACAAAAGAAAGTTGGGCATCACTAAGCAAGAGTTATTTGACCTTAGACTCCAAGGATAACCAAACCGTAACCGTGCGTGTCAAGATACCGCGAGAGAGTGCAATTGGAGATATTTCCATAGATTTGAAGGCGATCTCGCGTGGTGATGATGATAAATACGATTCCAGTGATGCATTTGATGAAGATACATTAAAAGTTGAAGTAACCCAGTTCTTCGAAGTCTCATTAACCACACCAGAAACTTTAATATCAGGGTTGCCGGGTGATAATATTGATTTTACGGTAACCATAACCAATCGTGGTAATGGAGACGACAGCATTGAAGTGAGGAAGAAGTTATTCGACCCCGATTGGGTGTGGACGATCAGCCCGAGCAAGTTCTCACTTAAAGCCACCGGCGATGGGGATGGTGGCGATATCAAGGAGATAACCCTGTCCGTGGATATACCCACAGATAAACATGGAAAGAGTGGCTATTACAATATCTCCATATTTGTATATTCCGTTGATACGCCGGAAGGTCAAATGCTGCAAAATAATGGTGAACCATTGCTCTTCACGGTCAAGGTCGACCCCGAATACGAAGTGGATATGATCTTAGATTATCCGACAACATCAACCGAAGAGAAAGCCGACCCGGGTAGATCGATTGAATACCAGTTCACGATCAAAAATAAGGGAAATACAGTGGATACTTACACGATCACCGTTAGCGGCGCAAAATCGGGTTGGGTAAATCTGCCAACCAGATCATTAACCATACAACCATTCAAATCTACAAAATTAAATCTCACGGTTGACATTCCGGCTCTGGGTGATGTAGATGCGGATGAGATCGAAGCAGACAAATATACAATTACATTCAAGGTAACCTCCGAAGGCGACTCCGATGTTAAGGATGAACAAGATATTCAGCCAAGTGTGAACAAGAAATATGATATAGTGCTCGAGACTGACGAGTTACAACTCGATGCAAGTGATGCGGGATTGATAACGGTCGATCCTAACATCGAACCCGGTTACGAGAGATTCACTCTAACCTTGAAAAATTATGGCAATACCAGGGATACGGTATCACTTTCCACGAGGTCTTCGGATTGGACAGTTAAATTCGATAATCAGATCTCCAAATCGGTAATTGTTGATCTGGATGCAACAGTATCAATTACCGTAGAGATCTCAGCGCCGGATGATGTGAGTAATGGCGAGACCGAAAAACTCACCATCACCGCAAAGTCAGCAGACGGGAAGACCAAAGAGACATTTATTGTAAAGCCAACGATAGAGACCGCAGAGATCAAATTTGGAGAATTAACGATCATAGGAGACAAAACGGCCGGTTCAAAAGTAACGGTTAAGCTGATCGTTAGGAATATTGGTGATGTCGACGCTGAAGATGTGGAAATTAAATTCTATGACAAGGACAAATCAAATGTAATACATACCGAGCTAATTGATAAAATTTCCAAGGAAGGTGAAGAAGTGGTACAATTCACATATGAGATCAAAGAAGGTGACCATGATATAAAGGCAGAGAGTGAATGGTTAGGTGAAACCGTCAAACAAAACAATGTATTCTCTGCTGAAAAAGAGCTTCTATCACAAAATACACTTCTTATGATCATGATCGTTGGCTTGGTAGTGGTATTTATCGTTGGTGTAATAATTGCTTCAATGTCATATTCACGAGGCATACCGCCGGACCTGAAAGAAGAGATAGCATTGGCCAAACAGGCAAAACGCATGGGCAAATCGGAGGAAGAGATCCAGGATATGAGGCGGAAGAGAATGGGGAAAATGGGTGCGGACAAGAAAAAGCCGGGAATGGGAACGGCGTCTGGATTCGATAAAGAAGTCCCACTACTCCCACCAGGAGAAGAAGAGGAAAAAGAAGCCCCACGCAAAAAAGGCAAAGGTAAAGTAATGCGGATCAAGTGCCCAAAATGTGATAAGATACAAACAGTAACTTCTGCTAAACGGCCAATTGAATTTCCATGCACTAACTGCGGTATGAAACTGGTATTGAAAAAATAAGATCGTATTCCCAAAAGATATATATTATAGAACAAGTATTTGAGGGAAAGAGAGAATTATTCCGTTCAGGAGGAAGATTATTGACTTTTTATGGGCCTATTTTTCTTTCGAGTTCTTACAAATTTAGATCACGAAAAAATAACCGGGTTAGACGCAAATTATCCTCGTCATTGGTAATTATTTTACTATTTTTTTCGATGATAACGCTGGTTCTACCAAGTTCAAATGTCGCCGCTCAGCGTGATGGGTTCGAATATTTCGTGCCAGTGCCGTATATACAAAGAATAGACGACGATATGGATGGTTACTTTGAAACTGCCAGGATCCATTATGACGTGGATACCAATGTGGCATATGCTGAGATCAAGGTTGTGTGCTCGGTATACGATGACGAGACTGATCAATTAGTAAAAGAGATCTCGGAAACGTATACGATATTTTGGCGGGTGGAGGTCACGGATACGTATATTGATTACAAAACCAGCTACTCAGGGACTTTCAATTTTACCTTGGCAGTGTACGATGTTATACACAATAAAAAAGAAAATGGAGGTAATGACTATCCTGTGGAAAATACTACATTAAAAGTAAACCCATATGGTTACCGCATTGTACCTGATGCCATCGGTTATGATGCAGATGCTGATGGGTATAACGACGACGTGAAGATCATTGTTCGAGATTCTTATAATTATACACTTCAAGATGTAGAGATATACATTGACGGTGAATATAAAGGTAAGACCGCTCAAGATGGTACGTTTTTGAAATTCAATTACCCCCGCGGCGTCCACGAGGTTGATGCATTTTACCATGGCGAACACGGCAATACCGACTTCAAATCGGAGGGTACGGGACAGGAGCTCTCAATTTACGCAGATGCCGATCCATTCGATGACGATGGAGATGGGTACATTGATGATGTATTAATTCGCGCCTACGCGTATAATTTCTACCCGCTGCCGAATGCGCAAGTCTACATCGACTATTACTATTACGGCACAACTAACCAGGATGGTCTACTTTATGCTTATAATTTTGAGCGTGGATTCCATTATGTGGACATTTATATGCGCAACTTCTGGACCAGCACGACCTTCTATGCTGAAGGGCTGAATCAATCGAATGTACAAGAATATTTTGCATGGGTTGAGGCAAGTGTAGTATCCCTGGACAATGGCAATCTCGCTAATGATATTGATATTTATCTTGATGTGGATGTAGAGGGTGGCAAGACATCAAATGTAACTGTTAATGCAACATTATTTTACGAAAATCGCACGGTTGCTGCGGAGAGTTCTACGAACTATACGGCTATCGGTTATGAGATCGAAGATGAACATATTTATTTCCATAATGTAACTGCAAATCTTACATATAACCTAAGGTGCGAGCTATTTGATGATTTTGGGAACTTGGAGGATGTGTGGTATATTTGGGATATTGTTATCCAGATATCGTATGGAATGGTCAATGTTGACAAATTCGTTTTTGACCTTGATGACGATAATCATCTCAATGATGTGATCTTCTGGGCGCATATTAAAGATGAAGGCTATACCGATGCAAACATCAAAGTGTATTGGGAAAGTAATAGTACCATGGCACACAATGTTAACACATCACTTGAAAGAGGTTATGCAGTTATAGAAAACATGCAATATTCAAATTATACCTGGGTAGCATATGATGGGGATAGTATTGAGATCGACAACGGCACCTTTCGGCTATATGACCGCAACCCATTACGAACGGTTCAGATACGAGTGCAATTACACGACGCCGATCGAGATAACTTCTATGATGACTTTAGTATCAGAGCATACGATGAACGAGATGTTCCAGATAATACTGTTTCAGTTATGATAATTGATGCTAAAAATAACCAGACCGTTGCCCTGGGATTCACATCAGCCCAGACCCCTGGCGGCCCGGGTAGATTTATGGTAGAGGACCTGCAGGAAGGATATTATAGATTTACCGCAACTATTTTATTTGGCACATCAGAGTCTTATATCATAAGCACGGGATGGTTTTATTCATATGGTAACAGCACGGAATCAACACATAATTTGAACGCATTTGCAGTTGGTCTTGACCTGGATAGTGATGGCTATAAGAACGATGTGGAGATTACCATCACCGACCGTAACGGCCAGCCGGTTATGAATGCAATTGTTTATTTCGATAATGATTATCAAAACAGCAAAACTACCGATCAAAATGGTATAACATATCGCACGAATTTCACTTTTGGCTGGCATGATGTAAATGTAGTCTTTTTGGGAATATCCTCGAGTGTCCCAACCGGTGCACAGGCGCACACCAGGTTCTTCTCTGAAGGTCTTAATTATGATGAATATTTCTTTTGGGTTAATTTTAGAACAATAAACCTTGATAATGATGACCATTGGAATGATTTAGAAATTTTTATGGATGTGGATGTTGACGAGGATGTTACTGTTGAGGTTAGTGTCGAAGTTGAAATCCATTATTCATCTAATGATACCCTATTTGCTCAAGAAATGATTGAATTTGAAATCTTTAGCGCAGTCGGGGAGAGTAATTATGTTTTCATTAATAATCTAACTTATAACGAATATTTTCATGCAAATTTGACATTGAAGGATAAAGATGGAAATATCGAAGATTATTGGAATAAATCAAAAATTCTTGTTATACCTATTACTCCACTTGTAAATATTGATGTATTCTTAGATCAATATAATGACCAGAGTGTGACTACTAATTTCTTATCATTTAATGCCCATATACTAGACATGGGAATAGAAAATATTACAATCAGAATTTATTATTTAAGTAATGACACGGAAGTAGCGGAGGTAACTACAAATATTTATGGAGATGCCTGGGTTGGCCAACAGTTGGAGGATGGTGACTATTATTATATAGCAACCAATAGCACTAATCATACAGCCGAGTATGGAGAAATCAATATTGGCAATCACTCAGCTAGTATTTATGAACTTCTAAGGGACTGGGATAACGATAATTTCCATGATGATTTTTCATATACAGGAAAATATTATAATGTCACACCTATTGGGATAATCCAGGAACACATTAACATAACTATCTCTATTTATGATTTACAAGATAATTTGCTGGATCAGGGAAATACTGAAACAGTTTGGCATTTTTATAGTTATAATTATACTGAAGGTTATTATAAATTTATAGCTACTTACGAGAGCCAGCGAGTCACCAATGGTACATTTTATTCATATGGCAACGGTTTTAGTAACCGGGCACCCACGGCCATTATTTCAAAACCGGTTAATAACTCTGAATGGTTAACCACCGAATATATTAATTTCGACGGCTCAACAAGTTCTGACCCTGACTTGGACGTTATTGATTTTTATTGGACATCTAATATTTCTGGTCCACTTGCTTATAAAGCAACATCTACGCAGAAATTACCTGAAGGCATTCATAAGATCACATTATTTGTTGACGACGACCATGGACATAATGTTACCGATTCGGTGACCATAAGAGTAAATTCTCCGGTAATAAACGTGACAAATCAACTGCCAACTGCAAATGCCGGACCTGACCAAGACAATGTACCTGTAAATACCAAAGTGACACTTGACGGCTCAGGTTCCTCGGACCCGGATGGGTATATAACGGAGTATAATTGGACATTTGTGTCAGGACCATCGACACCGGCACTTAATGATAGTACTTATGTAAAACCCACATTCACCCCAACCACCATAGGAACCTACAAGTGGGAGTTGGGTGTCAAGGATAACAATAGTGAATGGAGTGTTACTGAAGATGAAGTTATTATTGAAGTGATCGAGAATCAACTACCTATCGTGAATATATCGCTGCCTATTGACATGGCGAAATTCAACACTACCGACACAATCTTCTTCGAGAGCAACGGTACATACGACCCCGATGACGATACAAACGGCAACGGCACCATCGATGGCTCGGAGATAGATAATCTTACCTATAGTTGGATTGCAGCGCAGGGTAATGCTACCCCGGTGGAAATCAGCACAAAAGCTTACTTCAATATTTCAGATGTCAATACTCTCCTGGGTACTGGTGCATTTATTATCAATCTTACGATCTTGGATACATTAGGCGCAAATGCAGGCACCGAGATAGAGATCAATATCTCAAATGTTCCACCGGTTGCGAATATCACAACCCCCGAAGAGGGCGAGGTATTCAATAAATTCACACCAATTTATTTGGACGGCACTGCCTCCGAGGATGCGGATAACGATACAACCCAATTGTATTATTATTGGCTCGTGGAAAAAGATGGTGTTACGAAATTCACATTTGCAAACACATCAAACCCGGTCATCCAAGAGGGCCTGGAGGAAGGCGATTATACGATCACACTCTGGGTGGACGACAGTGTTGAAACCGACCTAGACCTGTTTGATAGAGTACATAATGTTTCTACAATCGTCAACATCTCGGTTGAGAACCGGGCGCCAGTGCCGAAGTTCAGCATGTATTACCCCGATGATGCCTACCCAAATACGATCAATCTTGGTGAATTAGCATTTTTCAATGCCTCCAAATCAAGTGACCCGGACGGCGAGCGTGATGAGGCGAACTTCACGTATGCCTGGGACTTCGGTGACGGTATGACCGGATCGGGTATGGTGGTGAATAACAGCTATTCCGGTGACGGAGAATTTGATGTTCCCCTAACATACGTTGTCAATTTAACAATAAAAGATTCCGGGAGCGTGCACAATAAAACTGCTTGGACCAACTTGACCATCCGGATCAATCGTATCCCGGAGGCGCGTGCGGGTGACGATATCGATGATGCGAGCGCTGGTGAAGATATCTTGCTTGATGGTTCGGGTTCATATGATGAGGATGGAGACATATTAGACTACCAATGGACATTTGATGAGGAGAATTCCGATAAAGATACGATTTGGAGCACCAGCCCTTATACGAATGTGACTTTTGATGATGCTGGTGATTATATCGTAATTTTAAATGTATCTGATGGCCTTGGCTGGGCACTTCAGTCGATCACAATTACGGTGACCAAAGCAAATTCAGCACCAATCTGTGTTGCAGGGGGAGATATCAAAGATGTCGAGATCGATGAAGCAATATTCTTCAGCGGTATCAATTGTTCCGACCTGGATACTGGTGATGTTCTGACATTTACCTGGGATTTCGGCGACGACTCATTAACCAAAGAAGGGATCAATGTAACGCACATATATTCGGAGAATGGTGAATATACTGTAACCTTGAACGTAACTGACGACCATGGTGCCTGGGCCAATGATACATTGATCGTGACCGTTCGCCCGCCGCCAGCAGTGATCGAGCTGCCATACGATGGCGAAACACTGGAGAAGATCGTATATATAACTGGAACGACCGGTGGAAATGATATCGACGCCGTGGAAGTACGGATAGGTAAATATGTAACTGAAAACAAAAATAGTTTTGTGGCCGGGCCATGGCGAATGGCCACACCAATCGATATCGATGACTGGTCAGAATGGAGCTTTGAATGGGACACTACAAAAGATGATGATGCGGAGTATATAATCTCGGTTCGGGTTACCACTACTTATGGATCTACTTCTCAAATGACCGAAATAGATGTAATCGTGGCAAACGGACCCGAAACAACCGAGCTGAAGGTCACAATAACAAATCCCGGAAATAGTCAGACCGTGAAAAAGACAGTAACTATCAGCGGCACCACAGAAGGCGACAATATCGTCAAAGTCGAAGTGCAAATAGGCAATGATCAGTGGGAGCTGGCAAATAACGATGGTGGTGACTGGTCGGCCTGGAGCTATGATTGGGACACAACAAAAGAGATTGATAATAGGAACTATCAGATCACGGTACAGGTCACCGATGGTGACGGCAATTACAAAACCGAAATAATTACCGTAAAGGTCCTCAACGCGGCAGCAACCGAACCAGATGAAGATGAAGAAGCCGAAAGTATATTGGATACGCTGTTTCCCGGGATGGCTACGAATGCTCAATATGGCATTTTAGGAGGAATCGTATTATTGATCCTCATAATTTTATTATTGGTTGTTCGCAGCAAAAAGAAACGAACGCGATCGGAAAAAGATGAAGAGATCTTCAAAGCTACAGAAGAAGAGCGTATCGAGAAAGAGAAACTCAAAACCGAGGAAGAAGAGAAGAAATTGGAAATGGTATCCAAACAGCCGGTTCGATGCCCCACATGCAAGGAATATTCGGTGATCGAGGATGATGGCACGCGACCGTTGATGATCGAGTGTGTGCACTGCGGCGCCAAGGGCTTTATCAGCCTGAAATCAAAGGGCTTGGGCGCACCAAAACTGCCCAAGGATGAAGAAGAAGAGAAACCGATCATACGGTGCCCCAAGTGCGACGAGATGTTCACGGTGGACGATGAGGGTGGGGCGATCGAGTGCCCGAACTGCGGTGCAAAGGGTCAACTGAACGAGAAAACCTTGGAAGAATTAAAAAAGAAACAAAAAAAGGAGAAAGCAAAGCCATCTCCATCAAGGTTTATATCGACACAACCAAAGAAAAATATCAAATGCCCGAGCTGTAGTAATCAATTCTCTATACCGGCAGATGCAAAAAAGATAGAATGTCCGAGTTGTGGGGTAACAGGTAGTTTGTAGAGTTATTGCTGGGTAAAAATCCAAGTACCAAGCTCCAATAACCAAATAAATCCCAAGTTCCAAATAAAAAATAAATATAAAGATTTTCTTTTGCCATATGTAGCATTGAATTGCTTTCTTAGCTCTTTTTCGAACATGATCATACGCTTATCCAGCTCTACCTTATCATCGGCTTCCACGGTGAGCCTGGTCACCAGGGAACTTAAACATACAAATATGAATCGGATAAGTTAGATCAATTATTATCGTCCATATACTCTCCTCAAATTTTTATCCTCTACAGGAAACTCTTCATAAACTCTATAAATCGCCTCAAGAGTTTTTATAGAATGCTCAAAACTAGTTCTTGGATGTATGTTTTCTTCAATTGCAATGTAAAAATCTTTGAGAATGTTCACATATTCATATTGCGAAGCTCCACAATGCCATTCAATGGTTTTACCATCATCTTTATATTCAATTACCGTACCTTCAATAAAATCTATTGTCAAAACCGTTGAATTAACGGTTTTACCACTCTCATCCCTGTTTTCAAAAGTCACCTCAACTTTTTTGTTATCTTCTTTTGGTAATTTATCGGATTTGTTAATAAATTTTGCGAAAGTAAATTCTCCTTCTGTATTCTCCCAAAATAAATTACCACTAATTTCAAATTTAGTTTTTACATAAGTTTCAACATCATAGCGTTTGCATTTTTTATGTCCTGGGTATATATCATATTCCGCACTTAAAATTTTACCGATTTCACCTTCTATGTTGGTTATTATACCGAATAAATGTACACCCATATCAAGAAGAAGGCCCGTTCTATTTTTTCTGCATAATAGATCCCTGGTTCTTTGTTTTTCTGGATCATCTTTTTCATACGTATATCCTTTTATCCCAGATATCTTGCCATAGATTTTTGCTGTCTTTTCTATGTTTTCATAAAAAGCCATGGATGCTTTTTTAGCAGAATAATGCTCGGCATCCATCATAATACACTTAGATTTGTGATCCTTGACAAGTTCTTTGAGTTTTTTAAGATATGTTTCGTTACCTTCGTCAGCTTTGTGATTCTCATCGGTAACAGTAACTAATGGTTTTTCGCATAAGACATGTTTATTATTTTTTAATAACAATTCAATATAATCTAAGTGAGTTGTGTTTGAAGTATGAATAACTGCAGCATCATAACCCTCTTTGGGTATTTTTCCATTTATAACTGAATAATAATCTATTTTTTTGCTCTCCAAATCCTCTTTAAGTCGTTTTGCGCTTTCTATTTCTGCATTTGTATTCTCCTCTCTCCATTTTTTCCCTTTTTCTAAAGCTATTTCTCTCTTTCCTATTTCACTAGATAATTTATCTATTACATCTGTTTTTATTGGTTCTAGACCACAAATTCCAACTAAATCGAAATACTCAGAAAGTCCATATTTAAAAATAGCCGGAAAGAATTTTGCAAGTGCCCACTCTGAGATACACCCAATTTGAAGTAGGTTTATTTTTTTCATTTTGAAGCCTCAAAGTTTTATCTTCATTTGAATACCCCGTAACTTGGTGCGATTGGGAGCTACATTTATGATAATGTGATACCCCTAAAAATATTTTTTCTAATAAATCAGGCGATAAAACGACCTTTGGTTTTAACAATTCAAAGAGGTGCAAAGATCGAGGAAAAAAGATGATTTAATTGTTATACGAACATATTTTACAAACAACTCTTGACCTTCAACCCCCATTCTTCCATCCTTCAATTATTTACTTAATTTTAAATATCTTCTTGCATTTAACATGCCTCAATGCACCCTTCAATTATTCGTATCGGAACCTCAAACATACGCACGGGCAAAGACGGTTATACCTGGGGAAGACCGGCCAAAGATTCACACATACTTCGGTTATTAGATATTAAGCCTGAGGACATTGATATAGCTGAAGACGAGCCTGTAGGTGAACTTTGGCTTGCCTCGGATGATAAGACCTATCCTTCATTAGTACACTTAGATGGCGGCTCAACCATTACCCTTACCGAACTTCTTGTAAAAGATGGAAGATCCATCCTAGGAGAAAAACATTTTTCACTCTACGGGCCGCATATTGCTACAATAATGAAATTGATCGATGCTGGCCAACCATTATCCGTTCAAGTTCACCCGGCCATGGGCCATCCTTCACGGCCGGCAAAACCGGAGATGTGGATGATCGTAAGGTCAGGTGCACGATTTTATATTGGTTTTAACCGGGATATTTCTATCGAGATGTTAAAAAAAGCATATGAGGATGGTACTCTTGAAGGTCTACTGTATCAATTAGAAGCCGGACCTGAAGAGCTTTTTATTGTGAGTGGTGGATTGATCCATGCTTTGAGAGCAGAAACAACACTCTGGGAATGGTCACATGCTCTTACTGGCAAGGAACTCGAACGAGGCGACCTCAAGGGCGCCACCGTTGCTCTGTGGGATAGAACGGACGGTAAGGAGCCGCGGCCCGACAAAGAAGATCTGGAGGGAACTATAGAGGTATTGGACGATGCCGCCGAAAGAGCACGAATACCCGTGTATAATAAAGTAGTATTAGATAAAATACGAAGCCAGAGAAACACTATTTATTCGGATCTGAGGAAAAACAAAATTGATAGACTCTTCACCACTGATGAGGTCATTGTAGATGAGATCATTTTAGATAATACGTTGCCGCAAGATACCGACGATCACGGCTATCCTATTTTTATATTGGAGGGCACTGTAGAGATCCAGGCACCGGATGGTGCAATGCTTGATAAATTAACCACAAACGATTGTGCAATAATTCCCGCCTATTTGGGTAAACATACGCTCGTTAACAGATCCACCGAACCATCCAAGATCATCAGATGGTATGCACCGATCGATAAGATGTTTTGCTAGGGTCAACCCCGACTACCGCAACAACAACCTCGGCTTGCGCCTCGTGAGGTTATTATAATGTTACCACTTACAACTTTACAACAACGAATCGAACGAATTAACGAATAGACGAATATCATCTGTTTATTCGAACATTCGTGCCATTCGTTGTAAAACGTGATAAAAATGGATGACGAGAAGATATTATATAAAGACTTATCGTATAAAATCATGAATTCTGCTTTCGAAGTCCAAAATATTTTAAGCTCTGGTTTAACAGAAAATATATATGAAGAGGCACTATGTCATGAATTTGATTTACAAGAAATAAAGTATAGAAGACAAGTCCCAGTAGATATCTTTTATAAAAACAAGCAAATAGGAAGATATGTAATTGATTTGGTTATTGAAAATAAAATTGTGTTAGAATTAAAATCGGTTTCAGCGTTGCATGAAAGTCACGAAGCTCAAATAATATCCTATATAAAGGCTACAAAATTAAAATTGGGAATCTTGATCAATTTTGGACAAGCTAAGGTTGAATATAAAAGGATATTAAATTCAGATCTAGTAGACCTACCCTAAAAATCTCATTCGTGTATTCGAACATTCGAATTATTCGTTGTAAAAAATATTAAAAGAGTGGTCTTATATTGACTTCCTATTCCTCACCCATATAACGAATCAACGAATGGACGAATAATAATCATTTAGATATAATTAAATTGAATTTAAATCCTTTCAGGGATACTGGCCGTATCTAGCTGTATCCAAAAAATTTAATTTGTAGCTCCACATACGGCCACAACAATGAAGCTTATTGATGTTTTAAACCTCCCCCTGGAGCTAGAGCCTGTCTTAGCCCAGTTAAAAGGCTTGGAAGAACTGGTTAATGGCGCTTTATCTAACTTAGAGGTAGTTGATTATACAATTGGCACTCAAAGCACAACCGAGGACCTTAAAGCAATGATCGGCACTGAGAGTTTAAGTCTATTATCAACCGGTTATCTTGCCCAGAGATTGTTCAAGGCTGAACAGGATGTCAAGACAATTTCTTACCTATATATGCTCTCATATTTCAGAAGCCTTCCACATGAAAAACGCCACCAGGCAAAAGGCGAACTGAATGAATTAACCAGCGGCAACGAAAGCCATTTGGGAGATAAACTATTCATGGAGATAAACCTGGACCTGGATGATGTCATCAATAACAAAGATCTGAAGGCTCTAATAATTCTAAGGGACCAGGTAGTAAGCCGCACAAGAGCCTTACGTATCGCCTTTGAGACCTCTGGTCTTAATATGAACGATCTGGAATTAATTACACGGAACCCTAAGTTACTGCACACTGTGCTGGGCTTGCGTACCGCAGCGGCTATAGAGAACAACTACACCAACAATGAACTTTCACGACTGAAAACACTACTCAATGTCTTTGACCATGTTGAAGGGGCGGCAATAAATTTAACACATTTGGCAGATGGTCAGATCTATATTTACGACGAATACCTCGTTAAACTAATTGTATTTGATCAGAATAACCATAAAAAATCCTCACTTTCTTTACATAATGAGGGGGTTGAACATTTGATCGGCCTCGATATGGCCAAACGTTCAGGCGAACTCTATCATCTGACCGAGGCATCATGCATAATTAACGATAGATCTTTGAACCTGTTGATCAAGTCCATTGCAGGACCATTATTGACCGATCGTAAAGATGATCGATTTACCAGTTGGGATAGTGAGAGATATATCTGGCGATCAGCAGGTTTGGGCAGTCGTTTCTATGAGCTAGAACGTCCCAATGTTGATGTCGTTGCCATGGCAACCATCGACCGTGAAGTGGCAACCTACAACCAGATAGAAACCGAATTGGAAAACTGGCGGATCTTTAACCGCAGACCCATCTTCATGTTGATCGATGATTCAGGAGTAACGCGCGATGGAAAGCCCGATTCACCAAATCCGATCTTGGATGCTAATATTCGCAACCTGGAGCGTCTCCATAAAAAATTTGGAGACCGGTTCATTCATCTGACCTACGAAAACAGGGATAGCGACCAGGCTGCATGGGCAGAGGCCACATTTAATAGACTGGAGGCAAAGCTGAAGAACAACAATCTTGAACCCGTGCTAATGACGATATTAAAGGAATACAGAGAGGGTAATATTCTCCTGAACGAAGATGGATGTTCAATCAATAAAACAGCATTTACAAAATATATATCCAGCAACATTTTTAGACACATTTCCGGCGTTCGTAATTACACATTCTTAAAAGCACTGGGTTATCGCGTAATGAGCGAAGACGATGATGCACCGCCTGAAACCTATGTGGTCTTGCCAAAAGACCTGGAGCAGATCAGAAATAGACGTGAAACCGCCCGTAACAACGTGATGAAAGAACTATTTAGCGAATCATCAAAGATATTAGGAAAGCAGATAACCTCAGAGGAACAGCTTTATCAATTCTGGGTAAATGAAACAAATCCTGAAAAACTCACCCAGCTAGATAAATTGGAGGATATTTATTTCGGGTATAGTAAGGATGGCGACTGCGGCCTTATTCCTCAGGCAGTAGAGCAGATACGTACCTATTCCAGCCACTATATGGATCCTCGGTATAAACGCACCCACCAGCGCTATGAAGGCCTCAGCAGGCCGCAAGCTGGACATGATCAAGATGGCCGGATCATTTATGAGGACCTGCCGGAATATCTGATAACAATAAATGACTTCTATTATCGGCCTGGCCGCATAGAAAAGGATGATAACCAATGCTCGGTCTTTCCCGTAAATATCATCGGTAGCACGAGAGATCTGGGTAAAAAGGTAAAGGATACTAATTTAATGGTATTCTCCAATAACCTGCGTCATACTGTTGCTATGCCGGCAGATGCAACTACGATTGAAGAAACCCAGGAAAAGATCATCGAATATATTGCCTTTCCATTTATTAATGACCATGACACCTCGGGCATGGCACAGTTCATCAGGTATCTATTAAGTAAAACCAAGTTCTGGTATGATCTGCAGCACACCCATCAATCTTCATTGATCGTTAATTCAGTGCGGGGTTATGTTACCTTTGGCTATGCAATATTCAACCGCTCTGCATTTCGCAATTTTATCCCGGGTGTATCTATTGGACGCGAACTGCGCCTGGAAGAGCCGCCGTATATACCGTGGGTCAAGTCTCCGCTCTTTAAGGGCGAGCTGGTAGTCTCCTCTGGCAAGGTTGGAGGCGGTCAGCAGCGCCAGCCAAATGAACGCAACTATTGTATCAGTCAGCAAGATAACACAGAGGTACTGGGAACAACCGCGCGGCGCATATATGAAAAAGCAGTGGAAAACTACTATGAACATATTAATAAATTACCTGAAGACGATCTCCTTAAGCAAGAGGACAATCATTACGGCCGCTCTCTTCTTCTTGGTAATTATTATATCGATGAAGCCAAGGCATTTAAGCTCAATGACTTGGAAATTGAACAGCTCAAGAGTGAGCGCAACTTCCGGAGTCAAATGGCCACTACCCTGGGTATTCAGATCGTTCAAATGGAGGAGAAGTTATTAAACGTTCAAAACACAGGTGAAGTATCAAATTCAGGAAAAGATGCATTACAACCTCAATTACAGGATATGTGCCTTATCTTGGTCCAGATGGCTGATGATTTTGATCTATATAATGCCCTGGACCGCAGGAAAAATGATTACTCGCCCAAAGACCCAACAAATGATTATTTCTATCGTTTAAGGATGCAAGGGGCCACCCTATTTTATAAAAAAGTAAGTCCACAACTCACAGTTGAAAATGTCAAGGGCATTATGATCGCCACTAAAGCCGGTTGGGTAGAACTGGAAGCCGAAAAGCAGTTGGAGCTGGATGAGACGAACCGTACATCGGTGAAGGATGAACTTTGTGATGCTATCCGTATCGAGATCGAACCCGGACGGTTCGTGTTTATGGAAAAAGATAGATTGCCAGAAGACGGACAAGAATTTTACGTCACTGCCGCCTCTCAAGATCATGAAAAAGATTTTATTATCGGAGTAGAGAAACATATAATGGACTATGTTCAACACGATGGTGAGGCAATAGCTTTATGGGCAATACTTACCAATGAAGCCCAGAAGCTGGATTCTTCACACGAGATGGATGAGTTATTAGGAATAGAGGCCAATCGAGCGCCAAAGGAAGTTTATAGGGAGATTAAAAAAGATGGGTGATCCTGGTTTATCATTCTTAAACAAAGAACCGGCCCCCTTAAGATTTGGCACCAGCGGCTTGAGAGGGTTAGTTGAGGATATGACCGATCTCGAGTGTTACATCAACGTAAAAGGATATGTAGAATATCTGAAGAGTATCGGCATCGAAAAGGGTGGTATCGAAGAGGGTGATATTCTCGACATTGCTGGCGACCTGCGTTCCAGTACACGAAGGATCATAGCTACAGTAGCACGTGCAATAGAGGATTCAGGTTCAATAGCCAATAACTGCGGTGAGATCCCCACCCCGGCTCTTGCCTATTATGCCATGCAAAATCATCGTGCTAGCATTATGGTTACGGGTAGTCATATACCTGACGAGCCCCCTCGAAACGGTATAAAACCATACAAAACCAACGGAGAGGTCCTTAAATCCGATGAGGACGGGATCTTTGAATGTGTGGCAAGGGTAAGAAGGGAAGAATACGCCAAATTAGGCACAGCTGAATCTCTTTTCACTCATGATGCATTGTTCAAAACAAAAAAAGCTCTGCCCGAAATAGATGAACAAGCGGAGGATTTGTATATTCACCGATATCTGGACGTTTTCCCTCAAAATTGCCTAAAAGATCAAACTCTTGTGGTCTATGAGCATTCAGCAGTGGGCAGGGATGTATTGGTAAAGATCCTTGAAGGTTTGGGCGCCAATGTAATAAGGGTGGGTAGAAGCGATAATACATTTATTCCCGTAGATACAGAGGCAATTAGAAAGGAAGATGAAAGACGAATCAAGCAGTGGGCTAAGGAGTATATGCCCTTTGCGGTATTATCTACTGATGGTGATAGTGACCGTCCATGGCTCTCTGATGAGAATGGTGAATTTTTAAGGGGGGATAAGCTGGGAATATTAGCGGCAAAGTACTTGAGAGCCGATTTCGCTGCTGTTCCTATAAGCTCAAATGATGCAGTTGACCGTTTCTTAAAAGATGAGCTTCAGTTAAAAAAGGCAAGAATTGGCAGTCCGTATGTGATCAAAGAAATGCTGGATGCAGTTAGCGAAGGGTTTAATAGAGTTGTCAGTTGGGAAGTTAATGGTGGATTTCTTACTCAGACAGAGCTCACCATCGATAATGATAATAAGACATTAAAAGCTCTGCCGACAAGAGATGCAGTTCTTCCTCTTCTATGCACCATGCTTTTGGCTATAAAAGAAGGAAGGACGATTTCATCACTCATTGATACACTTCCAAAACGGTTTACACAAGCCGGAAAGAAAGAGTTCTCCATGGCAATGGACCAATACCTGGATATAAGCAGCCAGATCATCAAAGAGTTTTCCTTCGAGGATGTTAATATTGATAAGGTTAATTTTGGCGAAAAGATTACTATTTTCTACAAAGATATGAGTAAAAAAGAAATTGACCGCAGCGGCCCGTTGGGCGAAGTGTTGTTGAGAAAGAAGGATGGCCTAGAGAACGATCTTCCACAAGAGTTCGATGAGATAGCCGCCATGATCTTCACCGATGGAGTAAGGATCATTTTGACTAATGATGATATCATCCATTTCCGACCCTCGGGCAATGCTCCTGAATTCAGATGCTATTCCAATGCAAATTCACAAGAGCGAGCTGATCGGATCGTGGAAATCGGCATGGATCACATTCTGCCGGATATAATTAAAAAAATTGCTATGCAAAAAAGATAATGGTTGAGGCAATTTTTTTAAAGTCAAATTTTAAAATCGAATATTTCAAGATCTACGGCTCGGATCTCTTCGAGAGCTTCTCTTGCCAGATGTCAATTGGTTTTTTACCTTTTCCTTTTATCTCCGGATCATCATATACCACTTGTGCGATCTTATATGCTGTTTCTTCAACTTTGTAGCTATCCGTACCTTGCACCTGGACCCTTATAATAGGTTCTGTGCCGGAGGGGCGGGTCACATGTTCGTAGCCACCTTCCAGGTCTTCCATGATCTTGGATATTTTTTCTTTAACTACCAAAGGTTCAATGACTTCCAGGCCAAGATCGTTCTTTGTTTTTAATGCGTTTTTATTTTCTATAGATATATATACCAGAATTTTCGGATAATCTTCGTAGAGACCATCTATATCTTCTATATTCCAACCTTCCAGCTCCATTAATGCTTTGACCAATAAGGAATTTCTTATGCCATCACCACATGCCTCATTCTGCATATTCATAATCGCAAGTAATATTATTTTAGCTCGCTCTTCCGCACCGGTTGTGGTGGTTGCATTCTTGATAAGTCCTTTGGCTTTATCACTAAAGTGAACTGCCCCATGACCCGATGCCTCATAGTAAACTCCAATATCGAATCTCTCAGCACCGGCACGGGTGTATTTATCACCCACCTTTGTCCTTTCAACAGGTAATTTCAATTCTTTCTCCACATACTTTTCTGCTGATTTATTAGCCAATACTGTCATAATATAACCGATATCGAGCTTCAGATCCAGTTCCTCAATATTCTTTTTAACGCATCTTATAATGTACGCGGCGATCTTATTACCATCGATCAGGTTCAAGTTACCATTTCCATCGAAATAACAACCAATATTTCTGTCATTATCACCATCGATGGACCAAAGTTCCATATTATTCCAAGGCTGGGCTCCGTATCCTTCTATTTTGATCAATGAATTCTTTGTCTTTGGATCTTTGATCATTTCCACACCTTTTGGCAATTCATTCTTGGTAAAAACATAATTGGCACCGCATTTTTTGTTGATCGTGCCTTCACCGGTATTGACTAATGTTATATTCAATTCAGAAAGTTGTTCAGCCACCCTTTTGGCAAATTTTGAACCCGATCCGTTAGCAGCATCAAATATGGTCAGAGTTTCACTTAAATTCTCATCTTTTTTAAGAGATAATATTTCTTTCACATTCTCCACGGTATCTTTGACATAATCATCGTCTATATCGGGCTGCTCGATAGTCTTACCCATCTTTATATCCGAGAGGTTAATACCAACTTCTCCGGCAATTTTTACGATCTCTTTTCTTAGGTCCTTTGCATTTACTATTCTGTTGGTTATCTTTTCCCATTTGGGCGAGATCTTTTTGCCGTTCTTATCAAATAGTTTCAAACCGTTTTGGTGCTCTGGGTTGTGCGAGCCTGTAATTACGATTGCAGCGCCTGCCGATCGATCGGTCCGTGCGTAAGTTCCACATTGAGGTGTAGTGGAGATACCGTTTTCACCATCTATTTTCACATCAATACCCAATTCCAATGCGCCATTGACAGCCGCAGCCATTAAAGAAGGACCTGATGCTCGGTTATCTCTGGCAATATGAACATTTGTTTTGGATTCTGCTAATGTTAAAATTGCACAGGCAATTCCAAATCTATAAGCCGTAGAGGTTGAGACCTTACCGTTTTGGATCACATGATCTTCGGTAGTCTCACCGCGAATGCCATCGGTTTCCATTACCGAATCGCCGGTATTTACTTTAGGAATGTAATTTTTGTTCTCATGCCAATTATATAATAAGTTTTTTGCTCGCGACATTTCGAATCACCAATTGATGGCTCTACTTATTTTCAATGGGTTTGAGGTAAATATACCCTGATATTAAGCACTTTTGTAATACTGCTTTATACTGTATTCAATTAGTTTTTTTTCCTAAGATCTTGAATTCCAGATCTTTTATCATATTTTCCTTCAAACCGATCAATGGATAATATATTGGTAAAGTACCGGTATGGCTATTAGTAAATTTTTTGAAGTTCTCCAGGTCAATACCGATACAGATACCTTTCACTCGAACATAGCGCATGTAGTTCAGAAATTCTTCATTATTTAGATCTATAATATCATAATTATTAGTCATATCCGCAGATCGTTCCTCCGTGGTTGATACCTCAATTATTTTTAACCCAATATTCGGCGTCCATGTCCTCAATGCTTCGATCTGGTCCGTGATAAGGGCATCCTCCTCTTGTCGGTTCTCACCATTCTTGGAATTGGCCCGGAAATATACGGGGTATGTCCTGCACCCGCGTTTCATCATCAACCATGCTGCAATGTATGAGTATTGGTCGGTAAAAATACTGACCACCTTACCCTGCGTACTCAATGGCAGTCCACCTGGGCCGGGGTATGATTCAGAAAAAACGAATGCGCGATTATTTCTTACTTCAACAAATATCTCAACATCTGGTGCGGAAAGATCTACCTTCAGCTCGAGATCGTTGAACCGGTCCAGAATAACCGATCCCAAATGCCTGGCCAGGTCCATGCTTGTATATTTGTGTGTACCGGTACGGCGTGTCCGCAATGCAAAGGTCTGCTTTGAGGTCAATAAGGTCTTACCATATTCAACGACCTTCTGAGTAATTTCCGATATATCGGAACTTGTAGTTATAACCGGGCTAACCGAAATTATACCGAATATTGTGGTGAGCAGTCTTATCCCCAGACCTTCGTCATCGGTATGAAGATAGATCCTGCCCCAATCCGACTCGATAATACAATCGGTCCCGGCCCGTAAGAATTTATCCTCAATGTTTCTTATCATCTGTTTCTGGAACCTCTGGCGTACTCTCGGGCTTTTCAAGCCGAGTTCATTATATCTAATCAAAAGCATTATTGGTCGTATTTACATTGTATTATTAATAATTTCAGGATTTGATAACAAGTCTAGGGAGTCGAGAGTCAAGGGTCGAGAGTCATGAGTCGAGTATGTGAGTGTGGGGGTATGTGGGTTTGGGAGTTATTATATTAAATGTAATTTTACTTTTGACTTTTTCTAACTATATTTCCATCCTCTACTCTATATCACCTCGACAGATTTTTATAACGGAAAATATATTCTCTGAAAGATAATAGGATCTCCAACAGGTAAAAGTGAAACATCGATCCTTTAGTTGTCGGGGTTTTATTATCGAGGTAGGCTGGCAAATAAGCAAATAGGGCGATGTGCCAGAGAAATTCAAAAATGTATACAAATGAGAGGAGGCAGGTTAAATGAAAAACAAAATGTTCAGATCATTGTTCGTTGTGAGTTTGTTAATAACTGGAATGTTCGTGGGTTTGATCGGGTTTGATGATGAGTTTGTTGGTGAAGTTTCAGCTTTTGCAGGCGGTGACGGTTCACCTGGGAATCCATTCAAGATCTCCAATGTGACCCATCTGCAGAACATGAGCGCTAATCTGAGTGCACATTATATTTTAATTAATGACATCGATGCTTCGAATACAACGACCTGGAACTGGAATGGTACAATTTATAATGGTTTTAATCCGATTGCCAATGATATAGACTCAGGAGCTGATGGTTTCCAAGGTAACAATTTCTCTGGCTCTTTAGATGGTCAGGGCTACAATATCACTGGGCTTTTCATTAATCGCTCATCCGAAGATTACGTTGGACTTTTTGGGCGAATAAATTCCAGCGCGGTAATTAAAAATGTTAATTTGGTAAATTTTAGTGTTTATGGAGATGAAGAAGTTGCCGGTTTGATTGGGTACAATGATGGTGGAACGGTCACAAATTGCAGTGCAGACGGCAATACAAATGTACCCGGAATTTATAATGACTATGGTTATAACATCGGCGGCATGATTGGGCATAATACGGGAACTGTTAAAGACTGTTACGTATATGGTAATGTAAACGGAACTGCTGACGATACAGGTGGTTTGATCGGATACAATGAGGGAATTGTGATTAACTGCACTTCCTACGCTAATGCAACTGGAGACATTGAAGGAGGCGGTGATAAAGGCAGCCTGATTGGATTTAATGGTGGAGGTACTGTCATAAACTGTACAGCATACGGTTATGCATTTGGATACTATGATATTGGTGGTCTAATTGGATTGAATTGGCTCGGAACTATCATAAACTGTACTTCTTACGGCAACGTAACTGGAGGTTTACAGTTTGGCGGCCTTATAGGCGATAGCTATGGAGATGTGACTAACTGCAAAGCATATGGTAATATCATCCCCAGTGGAATAGGATCCGAATGGAGCGTGGGCGGTCTGATTGGAAGCAATGATGGACCGGTCACAAACTGTACTGCATATGGTAACACAAAAAGCAACCAAATGGTAGGTGGCCTGATTGGAAATAATGGTGGGGTAGTGACAAACTGTACTGTATATGGTAACACCACAGGAACTTATGGTGATTGCTGGGCGGTAGGTGGTTTGATTGGATATAATGATTGGGTGGTGACGAACTGTACTGCATTTGGCAATGTAAATGGAACCGGAATTTTTAGTGAGGATGTAGGTGGCTTGATTGGATGGAACGAGGATGATGGTATGGTCACAGACTGTAGTGCATACGGCAATACAACCGGGAATAATAATACAGGTGGCCTGATGGGATATAATGAAGGTGGGGGGACAAACTGTACATCATATGGCAATACAACTGGGAATATCAATGTAGGCGGACTGATTGGAAACAATTCTGAAATAGTGATAAACTGCACATCATATGGTGATACCACCGGGAATTGGTATGTCGGCGGTGTGACTGGATATAATACAGGAACAGTAAAAAACTGTACTGCCTACGGCAACACGAGCAGTAAGAATAGTGATTATATAGGTGGCCTAATAGGATATAATAATGGAACAGTCACAAACAGTAGCGCGTACGGCAATACAACCGGTGATGTTGCTATTGGCGGCCTGATTGGCTTAAATCTAAATACAGGAACAGTGATAAACTGTACTGCATATGGCAATGTAATTGGACTTAGTCAAGTGGGCGGCTTATTTGGTAACAATTCAGGAACAGTGAATAAATGCGGTTCAACAGGTAATGCTACCGGAACTGGTGATTATGTAGGGGGCCTGATAGGTAACAATTCAGGAACAGTAACGAATTGCTTTAGCCATAGCAATGCAACTGGAGATGATAATGTTGGTGGCCTGATTGGCAACAATGTTGGAGGGACAGTCACAAACTGCTATAGTATAGGATACGTAACCGGTAATTCCAATATCGGTGGACTAATAGGAAGTAGTTCAGGCACTGTTACAGGTTGTTTTTGGGATAATGAGACTTCAGGTCAAACTACTTCTGCTGGTGGTTTGGGGGTTCAAGGTAAGAACACTACAGAGATGATTATGGAAATTACATTTACCAGTGAAGGCTGGGATTTTGTCGATGTCTGGGGAATAGATAATGGTGAATTATATCCATTTTTTATGTTCTGGTACAATCCCCCAATGATTATTACACCAGATGTAGAAATTACATTTGAAGATTCTTTATATATTGTTGATTATGATGCATACTATTCAACTCATTCACCTGATAATGACATTGATACCTGGAAATTAACTACAAATGCTAGTAGCTGGCTGTCCATTGATGCAAATGGCGTCCTATCAGGTACACCAACAAACGATGATTTTGGTAGTTATTGGGTTAATGTTACAGTTACTGATCTTGTTAGTGGCAATGACTCACATAACTTCACACTTACTGTATTTAATGTTAATGATCCTCCAATAATAACCACTCTTGACAATACTACAGCCATTGAGGATGTTTTTTACAGCGTCGATTACGATGCTGTTGATATTGATCCTACAATGGATACGTTCACTTGGAAGCTAGCTACTACTGCTTCTATTTGGCTGAACATCAATGGCCTCACAGGCGTCCTCTCGGGAACTCCGATAAATTCTGATATCGGGACCTTCTGGGTGAATATAACAGTTAATGACGGCAATGGTGGTACGAACTCAACGAACTTTACATTAAAAGTAGACAATACCAACGACCCGCCGACGATAACGACAACGGATGAAAAAATGACCGTCGAGGATGTTCTCTATAGTGTTGATTACGAAGCAACAGACATCGATCCTACTGGAGATACGCTCACTTGGACCCTAACCTCAAACGCTAGCTGGCTGGATATTGATGAAACCACTGGAGTACTATCCGGAACACCTAATAATACACATATGGGCTCTTATTGGGTCAATGTTACGGTTTCCGATGGCAATGGAGGAACAAACTCTACAAACTTTACCATAACTGTGCAAAATGTCAATGATGATCCGATTATTACTACCACACAGGTTCTGGATTCTGCCACACAGGATCTGGAATATTATTTTAATTTCAGTGCGTCTGATATTGATCCAACGGGTGATATCCTCACCTGGAATTTAACAACAGACGCGGGTTGGCTGGAGATCAACGGATCAACAGGCAATCTAACGGGAACTCCTGCAAACGCAGATGTGGGTTCCTGCTGGGTCAATGTGACGGTATCCGATGGCAATGGAGGAACAAATTCTACAAACTTCACAATAACTGTACAAAACGTCAACGATGATCCAACTATCATATTACCTACAATACCATCTGCCATGGAAGATGACCTTTACACATTAGATTTCGATGCGGTTGATATAGACCCCACAGGTGATACACTATCTTGGAGCCTTGCCACTGATGCGGACTGGTTAGGAGATATCAACGTCTTAGGTGTGATCTCTGGTACACCGATTAATGCCCATGTTGGCTCGTACTGGGTGAACGTTACGGTTTCCGACGGCATTGACGGCACTGCCTCGCATAATTTCTCGCTTGAAGTGACCAATGTGAACGATGATCCGGGCATCACCACCAGTGATGTTCTGAACGCCACTGAGGATGTTCATTACTATGTAAATTACAGTGCGATAGACATCGACCCCACGGGCGATACACTAACATGGGCTCTTAATACTAAGGCAGACTGGCTTAAGATCAACAGCTCAACCGGCAATCTCACCGGGACACCCACCAATGCCCATATAGGGGAATATTGGGTAAATGTAACAGTTTCCGATGGAAACAGCGGCGTTGCCTGGCATAATTTCACTTTTACGGTAGAAAATGTAAACGACAAACCCGACATCACAACTGATAATGTGATCACCGCCAAGGTCGGCGAGTTATACTCGGTAGTTTATACCGCAACAGATATCGACCCAACTAATGATATCCTAACCTGGTCCTTGGCGACCAACGCTTCCAGCTGGTTGAATATTAATGCCAGTACAGGTGTATTGTCCGGCACACCCACCGTGGTAGATGTTGGCATATACTGGGTAAATGTAACGGTCTCTGACGGCCATGGCGGGCGTTCTTGGCATAATTTCACATTGACCGTGAGTTCAGATATTGTCCCGAACAATGATCCAGAGATCACCACGAACAATATCCTTAAAGCAACTGTTGGCGAGAAATATTCAATTGGTTACACGGCCACGGACGACCACACGAATGTCGCCCTGCTTATCTGGAACATGAAAACCAATGCCACATGGTTAAGCTTCGGATCAACCACCGGCATACTTAGCGGCACACCACTAGAGAGCGATCTTGGCAGCTATTGGGTGAACATCACGGTTGGCGACGGCGAGGACGGTTTTGCTTTTACTAATTTTACAATTATGGTTACCAAGGCCGTTTTGGAAAATACGGAACCGGAATTAACCGACGGTGAAATGACACCTGAAACGGGTGATACAGATACCGAGTTTACGTTCTCAGTACATTATTCAGATCCGGACGGCGACCCACCCGAGGTCATTGAGGTAGTGATCGATGGGGAAAATTATACAATGACCTTGAAACCCGGTGAAAATGCCTCGAATGGCATATATGAGAAAAAGATGAAATTGCCTAAGGGCGACCACAAATACTATTTCAAGGCCAGTGACGACCAGGCACCAGCTAAACCAGGTGACGATAACACGCCTACAAGTAGTGAAGAAGCCAAGAGCACACCGAAAGTCACGGAAGCTGAAGCCAAGGAAGAAGCAGCCGATAATTCTGTGACATACATACTGATAATAATCGTAGTAATAATTATTTTAGCGATTTTAGGTTTTATAATGAGCCGTCGCAAGCCAACACAAGGACCAACACCACACGAAGTTGAAGAGGAGGCTGAAGAAGAGGAGTAATTGGCGCTGAGGTTCATTGGAAATTTGAAATTGGAAAGTCAAAAGTAGTTATCAGAACCCTGACCCTTAATTGTAACCCCTGATCCCTAATTACAACACCCGCAACTCCTTCATCTTTCACTCATTGTATTATTAATCAACAATAAATCAACTTTAATCAATAATATTTAATTATAAGAGCACATTATCATCAGCAGTGATCATTATGGCTTCATTAGAAAATTTAGATGTAACTGACAGTATGAAAGATAATATCAAGATTTTTCAGAACATTATCGACGACCTAAGTGTGGATTGGAACTCGCCAGGAAACATCTCCAACGATAAAAAAGAGCTGGTATTGAATACGTTGAATGATATGGATAAGAAGATCGACGAGATCGAAGATTACTTTTGGCGGCCGCTGGATTCACCAGAGATCTACGAACAGCTGAAGAAAATGGCTGTGGCATTGGGTGAAGAAGGCAAGATAAAAAAATTCGATACAAAACTGAACAGGATAGCGGCGAATGACCTGGAATTCAAAGGCAGGGTCCAGAATTTCTATGGAAACAACACCGTGGCTCTGAAATATTACGAGCAGGCCCTCGATCTGTCACCCGACCACGAGCTATCCGGTGCCGGGCGTGAGAAGGCGACTAAAAGTTTGGCAAGAGCCCGCGAAGATCTGCCCAAACTGGAGAAAAAGCTCATTGATAAACCTGGTGATACCAAGGCATTGCTGAAATACGGCCAGGCATTATTGAACCTTGACCGCGCAAAAGAGGCAATTGAAATGTTTGATAAATTGATCGAGCGCGAGCCCGATAATCCTGATGGTTGGGCACGGCGCGGAAACGCAATGTTAAGCCTGGGCCAATACGAGGAGTCCAAGAAGTACTTCAATAAAGCTCTTGAGATCAGGCCAACGGGCACCACTGCAAAACGCGGAAAGAATTACGCGCTCTATTTCCTCGGCGAGCTGGATGCTGGGCAGCTGGAGTAATGGTCGTTTGGTCATGTCAGTTGTCAGTGGCCAGTGTGAATTTATTACACTGAAAACGGACAACTCAACAAAAATAAGTTTTATTAAAGATTAATTTTAATTTTTGTCTGAACTTAGAATTCTTTAAAATCAATAATGTTCTAGCCAGAATTCTAACACCTGTAAACTGAAAACTAATTTTAACTCCCACACTCCAAAATCAGGGGTTTGGGGTCACAATTCGGGGGTCAGGCACCTTTAACTCACATACTCTTACACTCACACACTCCCAAACTTTTTCCTTGATAAAAATGCTTATTTCTGCGGCTCAATGATCACCTTAATAGTATACTGCTTCCAGGGCTGGCTCACCATTTGAAAGCCTTTACCTATCTCGGCCAATGGAAACCGATGCGATATCATATCTTTTACCTGCACGGCACCATCACGTATTAGTTCCAGTGCATTTTTACAATCGGCCGGGCCGCCGGCATATGAGCTGGTTAATGTAACCTCACGGCGCCAGAATAGGTCGTTAATGGTCATTGGTATTGTCTGGCCTTCTCGTGCACCAGCGAAGAACAGCACGGTGCCACCGCTCTCCACGGATTCCAATGCGGGTTCAATAAACCCATCAAAACAAATTATCACAATATCAACCAGGTTACCGTCATTGAGTTTGCGCATCTGGTTTGGTAGATCCTCGGCATTTGATATTACGTGATCAGCCCCGAGCTTTTTTGCAACTTCCAACCGGTAATCGATGGTATCCATTGCAATGATTCGGCCAGCACCACGGCTTTTAGCCAAATTTATATGCATCAACCCGGAAATGCCACTCCCGGCAACCAATACCGTCTGCCCGGCGGAAACTCCGGCTCTGTTCTGGCCGCGTAATACACAGGCCAACGGCTCGGTGAACGAGGCATTCTCGAATGACACACCATCAGGGATGGGGAATGTACCGCGGTCTACATTTATTGCAGGTACACGCACGTATTCCGCAAACCCGCCAGGATAGAAATGTGTATTCTTCTGCAAGGTTTCGCACACGGTCTCATGACCGGTCTCACAGTAATGGCAAGAAAAACACGGAACATGATGGGTCACTGCCACGCGGTCGCCAACTGCGAATTTTGTTACCTCACTGCCCGTTTTCTCGATCACCCCTGCCACTTCATGCCCCAGCACCAGCGGTACCTTATCTTTGCGGTACCATTCCATGACATCGCTGCCGCAGATACCGCTGGCCTCTACGCGTAGTAGAAACTCGTCCGCACCGATCTCCGGTACTGGCTGTTCCTCAATACGTACATCGGAATTGCTGTAATACATCGCGACTCGCATAGTTTTCACCATTTTGAGAATAAAGAATTGTTTATGATTTTAAATCCCAAATCCAAATACTACAAAATCCCAAGAAAATCCTAATCCCAAAAATTAAAATTGGAATTTAGAATTTAAATTTTTTTTTGGAATTTGGTGTTTGGAACTTATTTGGAATTTAGAACTTGGTTCTTGTGATTTAAATCTTTGATATAGAATCATTTCGTTTGCTTTTTCAGCTCATTAAACTTATCAAAAGCCTCTTGTGGTGTATGATTTTCATGGACCACGGCACGCACGGCCTGGATCATAGCTACAGGGTCCTCCGATTGGAAAATGTTTCGACCCATATCCACACCTATTGCACCTGCGGAAAGTGCATCATGCGCCATCTTCAATGCATCCAGCTCAGGTTGTTTTTTCCCGCCTGCGATGACCACAGGTACCGGGCAGGTCTCGATGACCTGTTCGAAATTTTCCACAAAGTAAGTTTTTACAATATTTGCTCCTAGCTCTGCCGCGATCCGTGATGCCAGGCTCATATACCGCGCATCGCGTGCCATCTCCTTACCAACTGCGGTCACTGCTATCGTTGGCACGCCGTACCTATTTGAATCATCGATCAATTTTGAAAAATGTAAAAGTGTATCTCGCTCGAAATCCGCGCCAACCATGATGGAAAATGCCACACCTGCTGCATTCAATCTTATGGCTTCTTCCATGTTGGCAATCATACCCTCACGCAACAGTTCTTTGCTGAGTATACTGGTTCCACCGGAGACCCGCAGCACAATAGGTATATCAACATCAGGTGAGATATAGTTCCTAAGTCCACCGCGGGTAAGCATCAAGGTATCTGCATACGGTAACAAAGGATTTACCATCTTGCCAAGATCTTCCAGCCCGGTTGTCGGTCCCATAAAATAACCATGGTCGACTGCTAACATTACGGTTCTGCCATCTTTCGGTTTTATAATCTTAGATAATCTATTTTGCATGCCCCAGTCCATAACAGGATCCCCCCTAGGTAGGGTTTAAATTATTAATTATATGTTATCACTGAATTTTAGCACAACTATATATTGTTTTCGTATTGTATTATAAATAACCAATAACCAACCAACAATAACCAAATAATTTTCAATAACCAATCACAAAATCACCAAACACGGATCAATTTACGTTTGGATAATTGAGTTTTGGAACTTGGAGCTTATTTGGTTATTGGAACTTGGTGATTGGTTATTGCCCTACGCTGGGATCAGCCAGTATGCTTTAATGAACTCATCCCATTGTGTGTCCTTGGCAAAATCTATGGTATCATAAATATCATTATATTCGGAAATGCGCTGGGGCATATATATTGCCAACCCGTGGGCGTTTGGGTGATCACCTTGTGTGGGGTCAGAACCGTGACACTCGATTATTACCGCATTGTCTACTGCGCGCTTCACCGCCGCTGCTGAACTTCGAACATCATTCAATGCTATTATATTTGAAACTTTATCTGCAAAATCCCAAAGATCTATGTTTGAAAAGAATGAAATACCTATAAAATCAAACTCGCCGCTGAATTGTTCGGTAACCTGTAGTGCGGAGGTGACACGCTCTCGGCGTACAGGAAATATAGATTTCAATGCAGTTGCGAACCTATCCACTTCGATCACAACATTTCTGACCTGTGAAGTATCGATCACACTTAATGTATCGCTGGCCTCCTGTTTTGGAATAGTTGGTGGTGCACGCCATGGGCCGTATGGATGAAAATTCTCCACGATGACCTCACAAAACTGTTTTGGCGTCATGTCCGGCTTTTCGATCAACTCGCCCCACATAAGGTCGTATTGCCAGTTGCCAACCACAAATCCTCCTTCCGTGGTGTTCTCAGCACCGAACGAGAACGCTTCCGAGCCGATAAAATAGTCGATATATTCTCGCAGTGGATACACGAACTCGATCATACCAACCAAGCATGCTTCCGTGGCTAGAATATCTATTTTACGGCCAAAATGTTTGTTCAGTTCGGCCATGGACATTTTTAGATCTTCCAGATCCAGTTTATCACCATCCGATGTATCGTCCCAGCAGATGCCTCGCCAACCACCACCGTGATTGCTTAATAAGATCAATTGGTGTTCGGCGGGGTATTGGGTAAATGTCCATTTAGCCATATTTGTTAAGATCTCCGGGTCACCCGTGTTCACCTCAGAGGCCCAACTCGAATTTACATCTGATAAGGGTATCTCATCCGATCCACCTTTTCTGATATATAGAACCTTAGAATCATCAGCACCGTTCCGGTCCAATAAACAAACCATGTGTACCTGCTCGGTAGACCCCACGCGCTGCAAGAACTCAAGATTGGTCAACATTTCATTATAATCTGCTAAGTTATTATCACCGGCAAAATAAAATAAACAGCTCCAAGCGGCAATCGGTCTATCACCAGTCCCGGGTTCGTTATGAGAATAAGATAAATTCTGTGACCACCCCAGGGCAAATAGTGCAAAAAGTATGATACTTATAATAATAAATGTTTTAAGTTTATTTGAATGCTTTTTAAAACCTGTAAATTGCATATTACTTAATCTTTTTCAATTTTATTTAATGATTTTGGTATAATTGTATTATATTAACTGTTGAATATAAATTGTAGGTGGATAGTTATTGTGATGGATTTGAGTTGATAGATTATCATCCTCAGCAATAATTATTCTTTTATCTAAAACTATTTATACCACGATGACTTTCCAAACTTTGATACAAAATATTTAACATAATCTATTTGTATGAAAACTACCTATGGGATTACCAATGGTATGACCAGTGGAGGAATACAATATGAAATCGATCGTAAGAGAGGTTCTTTCACGGGAAAGTGGCACAGATGCCTCCGGAATTAGAGGAATTGAAGATCCAAGAAATGTAAAATTAAAAAGTGCGAATCAAGAGGATGAGGAATTAAAGCGCGTATTAGCTGGGCTGAAAACCAACATTAAGATTTGTGGCTGCGGTGGTGCAGGATGTAATACCATAAATCGTATTGTTGAAGAAGGCATAGCTGGTGCAGATATGTATGCATTAAATAGTGATGCACAGCATTTATTGTCAATTCATTCACCTCATAAGATCCTACTTGGCCGCCGAGCCACTCGTGGACTTGGTGCGGGTTCGATACCGCAGGTCGGTGAGGAAGCCGCAATTGAAGCCGAGGAAGAGATTAGAGCTGCACTGCAAGGAGCAGACATTGTTTTTGTTACATGTGGATTAGGTGGAGGTACAGGTACCGGCAGTGGACCCGTGATCGCCAGGATCGCCCGTGAAATGGGTGCTCTATCAATTGCAATTGTAACAAAGCCATTCGAAGCAGAGGGTATTGTACGGATGCAGAATGCCGAGTATGGATTGGACAGATTAATCGATGTTGTAGATACAGTGATCGTTGTCCCGAACGATAAATTATTAGAGATCGTACCGAGACTTGCACTCAACGCTGCATTTAAGGTCGCTGATGAAATACTAATGAGGTCGATTAAAGGTATAATTGAAATTATTACAAAAGTAGGATTAGTTAATTTGGATTTTGCCGATTTGAAGACCATCATGAAAGGCGGTGGTGTAGCTATGATCGGGCTTGGTGAAGCTGATGCAGAGGACCGGGCAATCGAAGCTGTTAACGAGGCTTTGAACTCGCCATTATTAGAAGTAGATGTAAGCGAGGCGACTGGTGCACTGGTCAATGTAAGCGGTGGCGAGGATATGACGGTCACGGAGGCCGAGAAGGTCGCATCCGAGATACACAGCAGGATCAACCCACAGGCAAAGATCATCTGGGGTGCCCAAATCGACCCGTCGCTCGAGCATACTATTCGTGTCATGTTGGTCGTTACAGGCGTAAAATCGAAACAGATATTTGGTCCCTCGGAAGGACGTAGAGTGGAAAGCAGTTTTGGCATAGATTTTATCCGATAGATCAAAGAGCCTTTAACACTCTTACCCAAAAAATAAATAATAAAATTCATAACCTCTATAATTTATATTATATTAATATTGCTAAATAACGCATTGGAGATAAAAATAAATAGTATAAAGAATAATCATGGAAACCTTCTAACGAACTGATCAGAGAGTAAAATTTGAGATTACAGGTGATATTAAGTGGATGTTGTAAAAGGTTCATGGTCGATTCAACATAAGGTCGAAGAAAAAGTTAGACGGATAGGTAAAGGTAAATACGGCCGTGTACTTAAAATGGCACGTAAACCAGATAGTGAAGAGTTTATGAAGATAGTTCAGGTTACGGGTATTGGAATGATATTGATCGGGGCATTAGGGTTTCTTATATATTTACTCTGGAATTATCTGCCACCAATATTATATGACTTCCTGTTTAAATAATGATATCATATTGTCTCTTTTTATAACTTTATGAAAAAATAATCGGTTTTATATTGCTTATCAACATAAAATGTTATAAAGTATGATTGAATTATGGTTTTTACAAAACCAAAATAAATTCCCTACCAGTTTGTTTTGGGGGTTTATTTAGGTATTGATCAAATCTGCCTATTAGGTGACAATATGGCTGAATCGGACGATTCAAATAACCAAAAAAGAATATCTAAACATGAGAATGAGGAATCACCAGTTGACACCTCGACAACCACAACCCAAGAAGGAGATCAAAAAATGGAACAAGGGCCAGAAACTGACACAAAAGTTGAAACTGATCAAACAGTTGAAAAAACCACCGAGCCCGCAATAGATGCTGGTGCTTCTGGTACTTCCGATAGTAGCTTTTTGGAATTGGACCCGGAAACCGAACGACGTATGAAAAAGATTGCAGAACAAGATGCACGTGAAGCTGAGGCCGAAGAAGAGTTGAAATCTAAAGAAGTTGGAATATTTGCAGTTAAAACATCAATAGGTCATGAAAAGATGGTGGCTAATTGGCTGCAAATGCGGGCTCATAAACGTAAATTAGAGATATATGCCATACTTTCCCCTCCAAAGTTACGTGGATATTTATTATTGGAGGGTGTGGATAATAGAGAGGCACTGCAGGATCTCATTAAGGGTGTACAACATGCAAGAAGTGTGGTTGATGGAGTATCCTCAATAGAAGAGATCGAACATTTCTTAACACCAAAGCCGTTAGTCTCTGGAATAGAAGAGGGCGATGTAGTCGAGATCATTGCCGGACCATTCAAGGGTGAAAAAGCCAAAGTTACCCAGATCGATGAGGGCAAAGAAGAAATCACGGTTGAACTGTTCGAAGCTATGGTATCAATTCCAGTAACTATCCGTGGTGATCATGTGCGGATTCTAGAAAAGGAGCGCAGATCGTAAATAGAGTAATAATAATGGAGGTAACAACTTGGTTGAAACAATTGAAGCATTGGTTGATGGTGGCATGGCTACTGGCGGACCGCCGTTGGGGCCCGCACTAGGTCCTATGGGCATTAATATCAAGGACGTTATCGATAAGATCAACGAACAGACTAAAGTATTTGAAGGTATGAAAGTTCCGGTAAAAGTGCATATAAATACAACCGACAAGACATTCGACATCGAGGTGGGCACTCCACCTACATCTTCATTGATCAAAAAAGAATTAAATATTGAAAAGGGATCATCATCTTCAAAAACAGAAAAGGTTGGCGATCTTACCATGGATCAGGTCAAACGAATTGTGGAGATGAAGGGCGATAATATACTCGGCAATACGATTGAAAATGCAGTGAAAGAGATATTAGGTACCTGCGTTTCTATGGGCGTTACCGTTGAGGGTGAAAATCCACAAGATCTTCAAAGAATGATCGATGAAGGTAAAATTAATTTATAAAAATGATCTTTTTACAATAATTCAACTCACATATTAAAATACAGCATTTGAGCGTTGGGTCTTAATTATTTTGTTTTCAATTCAAAGGATTATCCCAAAATCTTTATATAAATGGATTGCGATGTTATAAGAGAAGAGAATATAGAGAGGTAATGGTGAAAAATATGACAAATAAGAAAGTAAAAAAGAAAAAAGCCGTTGTTAAACCCTCATCCAAGGGGAAAAAAGAGCTGCGTGTATCTGATTTAGAGATAACAGATGAATTTAAAACAATTTCAAGTGGAGAAGATGGTCGAGCCGCTGCTGAGATGTTAATGAAGATCCCTCATGGGATAGTCTTAGTGGTTGGAACCGAGAATAAACCGGAAGGTGTAATTACAGCCAGAGAATTTCTTACTAAGATAATCGATGGTGTGAATCCGGTCGATCTAAATGTTGGAGCGATTATGAACAAGGATATAATGGAAATTAAATATAATGCTCTATTAGATCTCATAGTTCCGAAAGTGACAGAAAAAGACCCTTATGCCGTGATCGTTACAGATAATAGTGGGTCGTTCAAAGGTTACTTTTCACCCAAGGACTACCAAGAAGCACTGACACGGATCAATTACTTAACAAAATAATTTTGTAACCAACAATAACTAATATCATTATTCTGATATTTTTTCCTAAATCGAGAGTGTAAAACTTATTACTTAAGCAAACATCGCACCCGTTTCTTTAATGTGGCTTATGTTTTCACTTTTTTTCACTTTCACGATAGCTTGGTCGAAATTATTTTTTGATACTGAGAATTGATTTTCACGGATCGCAAACATACCTGCTTCGGTACAAATTGCTTTTAGATCTGCACCAGATAGGCCTTCGGTCTTTTGTGCGAGTTCTTCGATCTCCACATCCTTGAGAAGGTTCATACGGCGTAAATGTATATTTAAAATTTCAAGTCGACCTTCATATGATGGCAGCGGCACTTCAATGATCCTGTCAAATCGACCGGGACGCAATAGTGCCTTATCGAGTATATCTGGTCTATTAGAAGCGCCAATTATACGGACATCTTTCAACACATCAAATCCATCAAGCTCTGCCAATAGCTGCATCAATGTTCGTTGGACCTCACGATCTGCCGAGGTACCCGAGTCTAGACGTTTTGCACCAATTGCATCTAACTCATCAATGAAGATAATGCTTGGTGCTTTATCCTTTGCCAGTGCGAATAATTCACGTACGAGTCTTCCACCTTCACCAATGTATTTCTGAACCAATTCTGAACCTACTAGTCGAATGAACACCGCTTTTGTCTCGTGTGCAACTGCCTGGGCCAGGAGCGTTTTGCCCGTACCTGGTAGACCTATCAATAATACGCCAGTAGGTGGATCAATACCCACTTTTCGAAATAGCTCGGGTTTGGTTAATGGTAATTCTACTGCCTCTTTTATCTCGTTGATCTGGATTTCCAACCCACCAATGTCCTTATAAGTGATCTGTGGTTTTTCTATTATTTCTGCTTCACTTATGATCGGGTCCTTTGATGGACCTAAAATACCAATTACTGATAATGAATCACGATTTAACGAAACACGTGTCCCGATCAAGATTTTGGACCTATCTACAAAATTTGCAACTTGTACAACAAAATTTGGACCGGTGGTACTTTTTACCACAACACGGTCATCACTCATGATGTCTATGACCTCGCCAATAATCAGAGGTGGTGATTTCAATTTCTTTAATTCTGAATAAAGCTGCTGGACCTCTTTTTGTAATTTGATCAGTTCATTCTCCATATATCTTCGTTCACTCTCTGCCCTAATTGCTATTTCTTTCCATGGATTGTAAGGTGTTTTTGTTTTTGCATCTTTTTTTTCAGCATTATCAGTGTTCTTTGACATTCGAATTCCAACTGGTTCTAGATATAATTATCTTTACCTAAACAGTACGTTATACTTATCTCGTGATTCATATTTAGAGTTTACTGTAACCATATCAATTGATGTTTAAACAAAAATTTCAAATACTTTGAGTATATATATGCATTTACCATAAGAATATCATATAAGAGAACTCTATATGGTAAATCTTGTGTTGCTTTTTGCTTCACAGATTGTCTGTAGTGCACTCAATAATTTTTAGATTATTGGGGAAGAGATATAGGTCGAGTCAATACAATATCGACCATGATCAGGGGTTATCAGTTGGAATCCCCAAGTAAGTTTCTTTAACTCATGAAAACTTACAGATTCTTCTATCCGATAAGATAGAGTAATCTATCTATAATAGGATTGAAAATATTATGTAGATCATGTCGATTAATATTGACTTGCCAATGATTATCTAACCATATGCAATCTGGACGCCTGTAGAGTCAAATACTTGTGGCTTCTACGCTGTTTGGGGAATGACTCGGTTCAGGTGCCGAAGAAGGTCGTGCCAAGCTGCGAAATAACTCTGGGTAGGCGCATGGAGCCTTTGAACCAGAGGTTACCGAATGGGACTTCCTGCCTTCGGGCAATCCGTAAGGATTGGGAACAGGGGGAATTGAAACATCTTAGTACCCCTAGGAAAAGAAATCAATCGAGATGCCGTTATTAAAGGCGATCGAACACGGCATAAGGCAAACCGAATCCCTAGTAGAAATATTAGGGAGATGTGGAGTTGTAGACCGGGTTACTTCTTACCCAGTCAACTCGAAGTCTGCTGGAATGCAGCGCCATAGAGGGTGATAGCCCTGTAGAGGTAAGCTGAGAGAAGATTTCCTGGTATCTTGAGTAGTATGCGTTGGATATCGCGTATGAATGGGAGACACTAACTTCCAACTTTAAATACACCCTGAAACCGATAGCACACTAGTAGCATGAGTGAATGTTGAAAAGTACCCTTGACGGGAGGTGCAAAGATCCTGAAACCAAACAGCTACAGACTGGCAGTGGCGTGAAAGGAACGATACACGAAAGTGTGGACCAGCGTCCTGCCTTCCGTTTCGAATAACGGGCCAGAGAGTTCCGATTAATGGCGAGGTTAAATGTACATGCATGAAGCCGTAGGGAAACCAAATGTCCGCAGCCACTTCGTGTGGTCAGGGATTAGGTGCGCTCGCCTAGAGTCATTAGTTGGATACCCGAAGCCGGTCGATCTATGCGTGGGTAGGTTGAAGCCTGGGGAAACCTGGGTGGAGGACCGAACCAGTGTTGATGTGCAAATCACTTGGATGACCTGTGTATAGGGGTAAAAGGCCAATCTAGACCGGTAATAGCTGGTTCCTCTCGAGACTACTCTAAGGTAGATCTCAGGTTAGGTAGTTCATGCGGTAGAGCTCTGATTAGATATTTAGGGGGAGAAATTCCTCGGTATTTTGTCAAACTCCGAATGTGTGGACGCCGTAGATCCTGGGAGTGAGGGCATCTGGGGTAAGCTTGATGTCCAAAAGGGGATAAACCCAACCTAGAGTTAAGGTCCCTAAGTGCCGATTAAGTGTTAACTTAAAGAGAGTTCGCGTTCTTAGACAACTGGAAGGTTGGCTTAGAAGCAGCCATCCTTTAAAGAGTTCGTAACAGATCACCAGTCAAGATCGTGGGCATCGAAAATGGACGGGACTAAATCGGCCACCGATACTTTAGAACTCCAAACGGAGATTTGGTAGAGAGGTGTCGTGTGTGGGCAGAAGCTTGGCCGTGAGGTCAAGTGGACCGCATTCGAATAAGGATTCTGGCAAGAGTAATAGCATAGAACGGTGAGAATCCGTTCCGCCGAAGGGGCTCGGGTTCCTCGACAATGTTTGTCAGTCGAGGGTTAGTCGATCCTAAGGTAGTGCTTAACTGTAACTATCAAAAGGGAAGCAGGTTAATATTCCTGCACCGTGGTGTATTTTGCTTGATAGGTGACGCATCTGGGTAGACTGAGCATTTTTGTCTGAGTGTCTACGCGTATAATACTGGGGAGAACCGTAATGGTGAGAACCAGTAGAAAGCGTTAATGGATTGTCGTATGACGATTTCAGTTCATCCCTGGTGCCCATGAAAAGCCTGTTAAGGTCGTATATCATGTTCGTACCTAGAACTGACACAGGTGCCCCTGGGTGAGAAGCCCAAGGCGTCTCGGAATAATTCAGGCGAGGGAATTCGGCAAATTAGCCTCGTACCTTTGGTAGAAGGGGTGCCAACTATGTGAATAGTTGGTCTCAGTGACTAGGGGGCTCCGACTGTTTAATAAAAACATAGGTGACAGCTAGTCCGAAAGGATGTGTATTGTCGCTGAATCCTGCTCAGTGCCGGTATCTGAAAGTCCGTTTCAACGGAACGAAGGACCGGTAAACAGCGGGGGTAACTATGACCCTCTTAAGGTAGCGTAATACCTTGCCGCTTAATTGGCGGCTTGCACGAATGGTCCAACGTGAGCCCTACTGTCCCCGCCTGAAGTCCGGTGAAATTGACTTACTGGTGCACAGTCCAGTACCTTCCAGCAGGTAGCGAAGACCCCGTGGAGCTTTACTGCAACCTGTCGTTGTGATACGATATTTGATGTGCAGGGTAGGCGGGAGATGTTTGATTCCTTGGACGCTAGTTCAAGGATAGTCGCCGATGAGACACCGCCCTTTTTGTATCGTACCACTAACTGCTTCGGCAGAACACCGGTAGGTGGGCAGTTTGGGTGGGGCGCCACACGCTCGAAAAGATATCAAGCGTGCCCAATGGTCGGCTCAGATAGGTCAGAAATCTATCGATGAATGCAAGGGTAAAAGCCGGCTTGACGTGGTTCTGCCCAATAAGGGACCACGATACGAAAGTAGGGCCTAGCGAACCATTGTGCCTCTTTAGTGGGGGCCAATGATTACAGAAAAGTTACCCCGGGGATAACTGAGTTGTCTTCAGCAAGAGCTCATATCGACCTGAAGGCTTGCTACTTCGATGTCGTCTCTCTCTATCCTGGTAGTGCAGCAGCTGCCAAGGGTGGGGTTGTTCGCCCATTAAAAGGGATCGTGAGATGGGTTTAGACCGTCGTGAGACAGGTTTGTTGCTCACTGCTGGAAGCGTTTTGGTGCTTGACGGGAAAGGCCCCATAGTACGAGAGGAACGGGGGCTTGCAGCCGCTAGTTTACCAGTTGTCCGACAGGGCACCGCTGGGCAGCCACGCTGTAACGGATAAGAGCTGAAAGCATCTAAGCTCGAAACCCACCTGAAGACGAAGCACCTTAAAACTCCTGTAGAAGACAGGTTTGATAGAACCGGTGTGTAAGTGCCAAGGGCTATTCTTCCATACGTTTGGTATATGGGAACGCTTCGGCAAGTACCGTATGCTTGTGTGGAAGACCGAGGTATTCAGCACGCGGTTACTAAACGTTTTAGCTACATTCTAGTATTGACTCTACCGTTTGACAGATTGCGTATGGATTTCTATATCTTATTTGCAAATAATTGATACTCAGCGTTAGCTATCGTTCGAAATCCGATCGCTTCGATGTGAAAATAAATTAAAACGCTTGGGGAAGGGGGATCATTACAATGAATTATTGTTGGAAAACATTTGGTGAGGGGGGATATAATTAATATTTATGATTAGGTTATTTGAAAAGGTAAATTGAAAAATGCAAAAGTCAAAATTGTGATTATATTTTGGTATTGGGATTTTACCCACAACCCTCATATGCGCTAACTTAAGTTTTTCTGGTTCTTCCCATGATTTAGGTAGAAAGTAAAATATTAGACAGAGGGAGGAGGAAAGTGGAAAGAGGGTTGATAATTTGACGATAAGACCCTATTTCCTCTAACGATTCATATCACCAATTCTACATAGTGTCCTCTGCCCTCTTTCCTGTTTGGGATTTTACCCACCACCCCTCCCCCAACGATCGTAAACAATAATTCATTGAAGTGATCTCCCAACGATTCCAAGCGATCATTACTTACAGTGGTCACCCCTCCCCAAACGATCTTGTTTTTTAAATAATCATAGTGGTCGGCCGAAGGCTTGGCCGAAGGCCTAACGGTCGGTCGATTGTATTTATCAATCAAGCGAAGACACCTTGGTGATTTTTAGAAGAATGAGTGCCAACCCTGCCGCAATGAATGTAAATATCATCGCCAATTGAAATACAGTCTCATAAGATACGAATGATAACAGAAATCCGCCGCTGATCGAGCCGATAACGATCCCGATGCCTAATGCAAGTCTGATAGATGTTATCCCACGGACACGTTCGTTTCTGGGTGTCAGGTCCGCCACAAACATTTTAAAACCGATCCATAGAAACGGCCAGACCGGGAAAATAAATACGATCATGATCATAACATTGCTTGTGAACAATGGAATCGTCAGATTGAAGATACCCCAGAGGCCTATATATGCGAAGATTGCACCAATGTATACTTTTCTCGCAGTATATCTATCACAACACCAGCCCGCTAGCATTTGATTGATCGGTAAGAATAATGCTACACCAAATACGGTATAAACGATCCCTAATGTGGTTGCCGACTCGCCCCTGGCTTCGCTTAAGAATACCATAATAAATGGTACGATCATGCCATAGGCGATTAAAGTGAAAAGTGTAGTGTAGAATAAAAAGAGCATTTGTTTTCTATTTTTGAACCCGAAAAGGTATTCGTCGATCATCTTGAGACTAAGGTTGGCCAAAACATTTCCAAACCAAGCACTCATTTTACCGCCGAGTTGAGCCACACCCTTCACCATATTTCGAAGCCAAGCATTCACACTTATTTCCTCTTCGACAACACCAACATCCTTAAGCCTGAACATAACGAAAAATGACAATAACATTGCGAACCCGGCCAACAGGAAACAGAACCAGAAGCCCACTACATCGAATAGTAATCCGCTTAGGACCCCGCCAACCAGACCACCGATATTTCCTACCGCTTTCATCAAACCAAACGCCTTTCCCCTGTAGTTCTCAGGGAAATATTCGGTAACCAGTACAAGCTCCAGATTCTCGGAGCCGTAATAACACAGGACAAAAATGGTGAATAATATGATAATGATAAGTAGAATATATGGATTTGTGGCTAATAATGCTGATAGCCAGGCCATAATGAATAATATTACTGCACCAATTAGTACTAGTGATAGCAGCATATTTTTCCTTTTACCCCGCACATCCGACCCTTTTGCCAAGATTAAGAACAGTAGTATGGGTACGATTTGATATGCCCCGTAATTTACCCCTACGAGAAAATCACCCCATCCTGTCCAGGCTGCCTGAAAAATGAATAATGAAATCACAAGAAGTAAGTACCATGCGAGGGAATGAAGTACTTCACCCGCAATTAGCAACTTGTATTCATAGAAATAAGATGTATTTGAACTTAAAACCATGATCTTGCTTTTTAGATATTTTCCAAGAAATAATTTATACGCTACCAGGATTCCAATAATAACGATAATACATATTAAAAGAAATACTTGCATAATTTCTGACGAAATAATTACTTCATCATCTACAGGTCTGAAGACTATAGATTCTGCACTGTTGGTCCAAGTGTTGCCGTTATTATCTTTTACTACAACCAATACAAAATATTCTTCCTCGGTTTTGATCCCATCCTCTCCATAGGCCCATTCCCATCGAACATTCAATTTGTTGTCTTCAGTCTCCGGCTCTAATTCTGTAATGTGCTCCATCTCTGTGGGTCCGGAAAGGCGGAGTTCATAACTCCCAATATCTTCAAGACCAAATGCGGAGGTAATAGTGGTATTAAACCTCACTTCCCGGGCACTGGTGTCGATTTTGTAACTTGGTCTGGCCACCGAGACCGCATCGCAGTAGATCTCAAGATGCGACGGCTGCGCGGTACTGCCCCAATAAACTGTCCCTCTTGTACCAGTGAAATAGATCTAGATCTCTACACCAAAGACTGCATTTGCAGCTACTTCCAATTCTACAATAGATTGTTCACCCATGAGCTCTACCGGCGCCTGAGTGAGACGACTTGTGCCGGTGGTAATTGTCGTACCTGTTGGATCATTATCTATCAACAGGTCAAATTCAAAGTATGCACTTCCCCTGCCTGAAACCCAAATGGTGGCTGTAGCTGTGCCGGTGATAATAATAGGTTTTACCAAAGGTTCTGTTGTCCAGGTACCAATAGTTGTCGATGAGACAACTCCTATGCTCGGGCCAACCGCAGTGCTCTGACCTTGTTCACTTGTTGGTGCGGCGGTGCTGAGCCCATTATCCTCGGTAAAATATAACGCAATCGAGTTGGTTTCAACCGTACAGGCACCATATGGAAGAATAGTGAGGCTTAAGAAGATCAGTGATAATATCAATATAATTCTGATCAAATATTTTCTACCCATAGAATCAAACCAGCACTAATTAGGGGATAGACTACTTGATATAAAATCTCTTTTTAAACAGATTTTGAATTTTGAATTTGGGATTTACCCCCCCTCACCAAGCGGTTTTCATCAATAACAAATCGTAGCGGTCACCCCTCCCCCAGTGCTTCCCATCGATAACTAATCGAAACGGTCGGTCGATTGTGATCAACAACTAAGTAAAGACCGCTGCGTCTATCATACTATAAACCTGCCCTCTACGATTACCCCTCAATACCGCAGCGCCGTTCGGGCAGACCATCGCGCACGCACCACACGCCTGGCATAGAGTAAAAAACACAATTTAAACCGTTCATTTTTTTTCTGTTTGGTTCATATGTTGGATTTGTTGAGATTGTGATGAAAAAAATTGAGATTGATTTTGAATATATGGATAATTATTCTGCTGTGAAAATTGTTGTAATGATTGAGCAATTTTGGGTGGTTGCTTGATTAAATCTTGAGGTTTATTTGTTGTTTTAGTTGATTCCGTTTTTTGTTTTCCATTCCTTTTTTTTATCTTTCTTAAGAAAATTAATGTAACTGATATAACAATAATAAAACTTATAATAACTAATATTGGAATAAAAATAACAACAAAATCATTTTTTAAATGTGGTTTTGTATTTTTATCTTCTTGATATTTATCAGGAAATATCGGAAAAGTTAAGTTTTCATTATAATCTGGCATTATAATCTTTGCTTTATCTTCCTCAACACAAATAGTTCTAATCTTAATTTGAACAGAGTCAGATAAATTGTAACCAAACTCTTTTGCTCCTATGGAAGTAGCAATTACAGTTATTGTGTAGTTATAAATAGGAGCCGATTTCGTAGTTGTTATAATCATCATAATTTTCTTGAAATCCATACTTAGCAACTCAAGGTCAACCTGTTCTAATTTTATATCATCTTGAAATTTTCCTTTCTCTATTTTCAAATAAATGACATCAATTGTGTTACCCGTGTTTTTAATAGTTAGATTAACTAATTTTGAATTACCAACAGCAATATCTATAGATTCGAATTCAGAGTAAATTTTTACACCATGCTTAACATCTTCAGTTTTAATTTTAAAATTTCTTATAGATTCTTTGTTTATCGAATTCAAAATACTAAGCTGAATACTCCAATAATAAGTTTCACCTGGTAATAAATTCTCGATATGAAAAACTGTGCTGGAAACATTTGTTACATATGATCCTGGATCCTCATCCACACCAAAGTACAAATCAAACCGATAATAATCAATAATTGGTGGATTTAGATGCCACTTTAAAATTACATGAGTCTTATTGATTACCGCATTATTCTCAGGATAATTCATAATTATTTTTGGAATATTAACGTCTATAGTTATCGAATCGGTATTCCAATTGTTAGCTGCGTCTGAAACGTTTAAAGAAATATCATATTTTCCATGTTTTTGAAATTTAAACTCGGTAATAGGACCATTTAAACTTATTTTTTTACCATTATAGTTAAAAGTCCATAAATAATCGATAATTCCAATATTATCAGTAGAATTTATACCATTGAAGATGACAGACTGATCCAGGTCTACTATAAAATCATCTCCAGCATTAGCAATAGGTTTATCGTTATCAGTTACTATGATCAAATACGAATTTTGATCACTGCCGTAATAATTGAAATTTTGCGAGGTATCTTGAGCATAAAAATAATAACTCCAAGATGAGACATCGTTTGTCGTATCAATCGACAATTCAGCATTATTTATTGTATAATTGCCATTAAGAGAAGAAGGTAATACTTTTTCTAACCAAATATCTCCCTTTGAGTAAAAAATCTTGACCAGACTAATACCTATATTATCAGAAAATTTTACAAATAATTCAAAACTCTCCCCCGTTGTTGTTTGGATATCCCCAGAACCGGTTATTATTCTTGGTTCTTCACTGTCATGGACTTCAATTTGTTTGAAAGAAGATGAATTTGTGTTATCTGGGTTTGAATCATTAAATATGAATCGGTAGTTCAATTTCTCTATGGAATTCGGTATTAGTATCGACCCATTAAAGTAATTGCCATTCCTGATTAACGTAATAAATGAATATTGTCTTGATTTTTTAAAATTATATTCAACAGCTGCCGAGATGGGTTCGATATTATCTTTGATATTTAATGAAAAGTTAAAGGTCGTATTTGTATATGCTATGGTATCACTAAGATCACCGATTAATTCTGGTTTATCATTATCAATGATTGTGATCAAATTTTGAGAAGAGTTATTAAAATTATTAGATGTATCCTTAAATCTAAAATAATAATTAACAGGTGTTAACGTATGGTCGGTTATTATATTTGTCGAAAAAGTTAAATTTGATCTTTCCAAATCAACTGAGGAAAATGGAACATCATTGCCATATCTATAGAGAACAATTCCACTCTGTATTTCTAAATTATCCGTACAGTTAACCTTGAAAGTTAAAGGTTCACCTGTAGTTGAAAATGACGGCGTGGCATTATCAAAAAGTGTAGGGGCATCATTATCTTTTACATTCAAAACCAAACAATTTAAAGATTCCCAATTAGAAGAATTATCAACTGCTGAAATATTATAACTAAGGTATTTTGCATTAGATGGAATATTGATTTTGTAAAAATAATTAGTTTTATTGGTAGATAATGAAACATTCTGATGGCTATTGTTATCACACCAAAATTCTAAATAGACCCCTGAAACATTGATATTATCTGTGACAGAAATATTAAATGTATAACTATCCCCCGTAGTTGGTGAACCGGGTTGATCGATCATAAATGGTTTATCATTATCAATAACATCCAATCTCTTTATTTCAGTTCTATTCCAATAACCTCCCATATCTGTAGAATTTATTAAATAATACATATTATAACAAGAATCAGGTATGGTAATATTTGCAGCATATGTTCCATTTCTAAAAGTTCCGTCAATTCTATCGAGAGTCATATTTTGAGCTGGATTATTATCAAACCAGTAATTAACTTTAACTTTATCAATTAATAGATTATCCCAAGCTATTGCTTTAATAATAAATTGTTCTCCAGTCGTTGGGATACCTGTAGTGTTATCTACACAATTTGGACCAAATACATCCACTAATGGACAATAATCTCCCGGTCCATAGGGTAAATTAGTATCTCCTAAACCATCATCATTATTATCAACTCCAGTATAATTTGACCAAAAGTTTCCGCCTAAATATGAACCACCAATAATATTTTTTCCTAAGATTTTTGTTATGTTCCAGATATTGTCAGGCCATTTGGAATAATAATTATTATTATTAATAAAAATATTATTGTAAACTTTGTTATTATTGTACCCACCATATATTCCAATTTTTCCATTAGAGATACAAGTATTATTTACAATAATATTATTAGTACCATCAATCCGGATGCCATATTCTTTGTTGAAATTGCAACTATTATTTGAAATAATATTATAATGGCTCCAAACGTAGAGGAAAATACCCCACTTACCATTAGACTCATAAGTATTATTTGAAATAATATTACTATCTGAATAACGCAATCTAATGCCACTTGACCTTTGCGAATTACAGTTGTTATTTATTATTTTATTTGAATTGGAGTAATCCAGATGTAAACCCTCGGAATTATTATATAATGTATTATTATAAATTCTATTGAAATTAGAATGTTCAAGATAAATTCCAAATATATTACTTGAAAATGTACAATTAGATATCAAATTATTATTTGAATACCCCAAAGCTAAACCAAAGGTTTTATTATTAATAGTAAGGTTGTTAATAATCATATTCGAGCAATTTGCTAGTATAATTTGCCCAGCACCGGTAGGTACAATTCCACTTGTTAAATCTTTAAAATAATATATTGGTTTGCCACTAACTAAATTAAACTTATCAATAACATGTGAATTCCAATCCGAAAGGCTAAGACCTCCTCCTAAGCCTTCAAAACTTATCCCTCTAGAATTCATCTTATTATTAGAAATCTGACTATATCTAGATTTTTGGTAGAGAATATCAATATAACAATTTGTAATATTATTATCTGAAATTGAGATATAATCAGAACTCCTGAGCCAAATTCCATATGAATTTAAAATTAATGTATTATTTTCAATTATCCCATTATCAGAATTAAAAAGAAATATTCCAGGGTGAAATGAACCATTGGTTCCATTATAAATTAAACAATTTCTAATTATAAAATATTTAGTTGTATCTTGGATATGAATGCCACTATTTTTAGTTGCATCAATTAACCAATTTTCAATTATATACGGATTGTTTATTGTGCCAACTCCCTTTACTACACCATTTGATGTTGTGAACTGACTATTACTTCTGATCTCTATCGTATTATGAGCTTTTGGGAAAGGCTGGGTATTTGGTTTACTAGCAATATTTGAATCTGGAAGTGCTAAACAAATAAATCCGATAATTAAAATTGAAAAAATGATATATATTGTTAAGGTTTTTTGAATTATTGGTGAAATTCTCACTTGCCATCCGCCATTAGATCATTATAAAATATTTATAATTCAAATATTGTAAACATTTAAATAGATATTTGAACACTTTTTACACAATTATTTAAATGTTACCAACAATTTATTATGGTTATATCATATTTAAATAGATTGGATTTAAATTGTAATTTATTCTTAAATCTTTCGATATTATTCTTTGTTTACATATGTATTTTTTTTTGAATATTAAAAATTCCGGATTCATGAATAGACTTGTAACAAAAATCAAAAATAATCTTTAGATTTTGGATTTTTTTGGATTTAGGGTTTTACCACCCCTCACCAAGCGGTTTTCATCAATAACAAATCGTAGCGGTCACCCCTCCACCAGTGCTTTCCATCGATAACTAATCGAAACGGTCGGTCGATTGTAATCAATAACTAAGTAAAGACCGCTGCGTCTATCATATTGAAGACCTGCCCTCTACGATTGCCCCTTATTAAAGTAGCCCCGTTGGGGCATACCATCGCGCAAGTGCCGCATGCCTGGCACAACGGCTCCAGAACCACTGCGATTTTCTCATCCGGGTCAAGTATCCGCGCGTGGTACGGGCATGCACTTATACACGCCTCACAGCCCGAACACTTGCGGGCAATAACTTCGGATACATCCCTGCGTATCGGTAATGCAGGTTTATTTAGGATCGTAAGCGCACGTCCGGCCGCTGCCTGGGCCTGGACTATGCTCTCACTTATCTGCCGTGGTGAATGTGCTAATCCTGCAATGAATATACCGTCAGCAACCATATCCACCGGCCTGAACTTGATATTGGCCTCTTGAAGAAAATTATCATGGGTGTGTTCCACACCCAAATTATCGAATACCTCGAGCCCTTCTGTATTTGGCACGATACCAGTACTCAAGACCAGTACATCAGGTTTAAGAGTCAGTTCCTGGTCCAGCAATATATCCTTAACTTTGATCTCGAGTTTATCGGACCCTTTATTGTTGACCAGAACCGGCGGCGCCTCGCTGTCGTATCGTAAAAACTCTATACCTGCCGCGCGAGCCTCCAGATAATATTTCTCCTGCAGACCATAGGTCATGATATCCTGGTAAATTATATACACATTAAGCAACGGATCCTGTTCTTTCAGGTTAAGCGCATTCTTCAGCGCCTTTGCACAGCATACCCTGGAGCAGTACGGATGCTCGGCATTACGCGAACCCACACACTGGATCATAGCAAGTGATTTGATCTTCGATATATATTTGTCTTTAAATGCCTTATTTTTGTCCTTGTCTTTCAAGGCGATGCCGGCTAATACCCGCTCGAGGTCCAATTGCGTGATCACACGCCGGTCAGTACCGTACAAATACTCGTTTTTATTTGGCTTATATTCACTTGCACCTGTTGCTAGAATTATCGCACCGTAATCAACCGCCTTCGGCTCCTTATCGGAAGTACGATCTTTTAAAAATGCATGGAAATTACCCACATATCCGGATATATATTGGACTGTGGTATTGAGGTGGACATGGATGTTTTTCTCCTGCTCTACCTTCTTAATTATATTTTGTAGGAATTGTTGAGTATCCTCGTGAGCCAAGGTGCTGAAGATATCCTTGAGATTACCGCCGAGCGCAACTGAGTGTTCAACCAGGTCAACTGTGACACCGTTCTCCGCAAGTGTGATCGCACCGGCCATGCCTGCCATGCCGCCGCCTATCACTACTGCCCGTGTGTTCAATGGTAGTGTTTTGATCTCAGCCGGCATCCGATCTTGGTTAGTTAGCTTTTCGAGTGCGATCGCGAGCTGTGCCTTTGCCATTTTTGTTGTCAGACCGTTATTGTTCTTCCCGGGGCAGATCCATGCCGCGCGCTCGCGAAGATCGATCAATTCAACATTGAACGGGTTCAAGCCCGAAGCCTTGGCGGCTCCTTTGAATTTCAGTTCAAACTGATATGGCGTACACGCACCGATGATCAACCCAGAGATATTTGTGTCGGATGATCCTATTTTGTTTTTGATCTCTTCCGCCTTCAAGCATAGATAATCCACGCACTCAACGAACTCCACACCAGCTAAGGACTTTGCAAACCTTTCAAGCTCGGCCAGGTCCAGGTTGCTCTTGAGCTCATCGCCGCATGAACAAATGATGATCCCCACTGCCGGTTCACCGGATTCGTCTGGAAAAGGCTTTTCCTCTGAAGTCTCCGATATTTTACCAAGATGTCGTTCTGCCAATCCGGCTGCCGCACTGGCTTCCATAACTATCTCGGGTATGTCCTTTGGCCCGGTAAACCCTCCGCACACATAAATGCCCGGGCGTGATGATGTCATTGGGGTAAATTCATTATTGATGCAGAAGTTATTTTCATCCACCGAGATCCCAAATATGTCTGCAAGCTCAATAGCTCCCTTCGGCGCTTCCAAACCTACAGCCAGTACAACCATCTCGAACCTTTCTCGTTCTAATTCTCCATTCTCTTTCACTATTGTGACCTCTAGATCATCAGAGCCTGAAATTTCTAGAGCCTGTACTTCCGGCACACGACACCGAACAAGATCAATGCCCATGTCCAGTGCTTTTTGATAGTACTCATGGTATGTCTTGCCAAATGCGCGCATATCCATGTAAAATATCGTGACATCCATTTCAGGATGGGATTCCTTGGCCAGCATGGCTTCTTTTAACGAATACATACAGCACGCAGATGAACAGTACTCATGGCCGAATTGTGTATTACGCGAACCCACACACTGTATAAACGCAAGGTTCTTCGGCACTTTCCGGTCTGATGGCCGGACAAGTTTACGAAGACCCGAGTAAGGCCCTAAACCGCTGTATATCCGTTCGAAATCTATACTGGTTAAAATATTTGGGTTTATTCCATAACTGTAAGCCTTATATGGCGTCGGGTCAAATACCTGAAGCCCGGGTGCAAGAATGATCGCACCAACCTGCACATCAAGCTCCAGCTTGGCGGCCTTGAGATCGATCGCATCGGTGGGGCAGACCTTAATGCATTCTCCGCATTTTGTACAATTCTCGATATCAAGAGTGTATGTATTCGGATTTGGTAATGGATATGGAGTGAATATGGCTTTTCGCAGGTTCAAATTATCGTTGAATTCATTCGGAACCTCTACGGGGCACACTTCTTCACATTTAGCGCATGATATGCATTTCAATGGGTCTACGAAGTGTGGTTCTTGATCGATCTTCACGGTGAAGTTACCAACATCACCGGTCACATTGGTCACAGTGGAATTTGTTAAGATCTTGATATTCGGATGAGATAAATTCCGCCTTACACAGCATTCGGAAAGCTCATCTGGCATCATTGTCATTGTGGGCAGCATTTTACAGATCCCGCAATCGTTGGTTGGGAACTGGCGGTCAAGCTGCATGAGAACACCGCCAATATTGGGTTGATGTTCCACGAGTATAACCTGTCGCCCGGCCTCGGCCAGGTCCAGCGCAGCGCGAATACCCGCCATGCCTGCACCAACTACTAATGCAGTATCCGATCTTCCACCGACCTTCACAACCTTTGTGCGTTTACCAGCCATTACTCTTCTCTCCAGTTCTTAATTTTACAATTTCAAATCTCCAATATCCTCAACATTATCTCATCAACTTACACATATTCCTCGCAAACTACATCGATCATATCGTAGATCTGCCTTTTTTTGAAGTTCTTATGCTGGATCGCACCGCTCGGGCAGGTGGCTGCACATGCGCCGCAGCCCTCGCAGATCAGATCGTTCACCTCGGCTTTTTTGGTTTTCGGGTCAACCTTTACGGCCTGATATGCACAGATCTCCTCGCAAATACCACACCCAGAGCAGACATCCATATCAACAACGGCCACGGTGGGGTCATGGAGTAATTCCTCATTGGAGAACAATGATAATATCTTACTCGCGGCCGCACTGCCTTGTGAAACCGAATCAGTGATATCTTTCGGTGACTGTGCCATGCCTGCCAAGTAGATCCCGGAGGTGAGTGTTTCAACCGGCCGCAGTTTAAGATGAGCCTCCTTGATGAAACCATGTTCATCTGTGGAAATTCGTAATTTTGACGCCAGGTCCTTCACACCTTCACTCGGTACAACGGCAGTTGCCAGAACCACGATGTCCGCCTCGATCTCGATCTGGCGGCCTGACAATGTATCGGCGCCCATTACCACGACCTTATTATCTTCACGGTATACCTTCGAAACCTTGCCGCGCAGGTACACGATCTTTTCTTGTTCTATTGCACGTTGAGCAAACTCTTCATAGCCCTTCCCAGCGGTTCGCACATCAATATAGAACACGAATGCCTGGCCATCGGGTACCGCATGTTTGTAAAGTAATGCTTGTTTGGCAGTGTACATACAGCACACTTGTGAACAATATGGCATACCCAGTTCAGGGTCGCGCGAACCGCAGCACTGGATAAATACGACCTGTTTTGCCTCGGACCCGTCCGAGGGCCGTAGGATCTTACCACCAGTGGGCCCGGACGCCGCCAGCAAACGTTCGAACTGGAGACCGTCGAGTACATCTTCATAATCGCCGTAGCCGTATTCTTTTAACGCTTCTTTATCGTAGAGATCGAACCCCGTAGCTACAATGATGGCGCCAACATCCAGCTCTTCGATCCTGTCTTCCTGGGTATAGTCGATCGCATCAGCCTTGCATACTTTTGCACATACACCGCATTTACCCTTTTGAAAGTATCGACAATGTTCGCTATCAATGGTATATATGGCCGGGACAGCCTGCGGGAACGGAATATATATTGCTTTGCGCATTGCTAATCCACACTCATATTCGCTAGGTACTTTTGTAGGACACTTGATCGCACAGTCACCGCAACCTATACATTTATCCTCATCAACATATCGCGCCTTCCTTCGCACATTTACCTTGAAATTACCAAGGTACCCTGAGACATCTTCGATCTCGGAATAAGTTAAAAGGTGGATATTTTCATGCTGGCTTGCTTCGGTCATCTTTGGCGTCATGATGCACTGCGGGCAATCCAAGGTTGGAAATGTCTCCGATAACTGTAACATGTGGCCGCCAATTGACGGTAGACGCTCCACAAGGTAAACATCATACCCGCCGTCCGCAATATCCAGCGCCGCCTGGATACCGGTGACTCCACCGCCGATGATCAATGCCTTTTTCGTGAGCGGTATGGGTGCGGGGTGAAGCTCGGAGTTCAACTTTATCTTCTCGATAACGCTTTTTATGAGTATGATCGCTTTCTGTGTGGCGATCTCCTTTTCATGCTCATGAGGCCAACTGCATTGCTCGCGAACATTGGCGATCTCGCATCTGAACCTGTTTAAATTCATACCCTCGGCCAAATTGCGAAATGTCTTCTCGTGTAATGTTGGTGAACAATTTGCAATTACCAAACCATCCAGCTTGAATTCCTTTATCTTTTGTCTGATCAGGTCCTGGCCCGGGTCGGAACACATGTATATGTAATCCTCGGCATGCACCACACCGGGGTAATTTTTTATCTCCTCGATCACTTTCGTTACATCGACGGAGCGGGCGATATTTGCACCGCACCAGCAGAGGAATACACCGATCCGGTCTAGTTTTTTCATATTTGATGTTCTCCGAAGTTTTCATTATTAATTATTTATCAATGTTTTTCTAATTATAGGGTGTGAGAGTTTGTGAGTGTGTGAGTGTAAGAGTTAGGAGAGTTAAAAAGGTTTTCAGTTTTTATTTTTCAGTTGTCAGAGCAAATTTATCACACTAGCAACTAGCAACTGATAACTGATAACTAACAGGGTTAGGGGTTACAATTTAGGGGTTACAACAAGTTGTTATTTTTAACTTTTACATTATAACATGTGATATGAATTATGATACTTAATATCTGCGAGCAGGTGCATTGGTGAGCGAAATGTGCCAGTACAGCAGATAGGGTTGGGGGTTTGGGTGGATATTATTTCTCATCTACTAAAAACTCTTTGAGCAATTGACAATGTTCTTTCACAAAATATTTAACCCAAAGGAAAAGTCAAAATCTAAAAGTCAAATTTTAAACCTCAACAATTTTTCATAAAAAAATTGTCTGGAACTAAGAATTCTTAAAAATGCATTACAATTAATTCAGAATTCTTACCCAGTCAAAAGTAAGAGTTATTATCGGGGGTTCAGCACAAAAATAAGATAGATTAATATTTAATTCTTATTTTTGTTGGCGGGGTAAAAATTATGTTTATAATAACCTTACCTCCCATTCAGTTTAGAGTCGATCACTTTACCCCAGACACGCAGACCTTTTTTTACATCAAACGCATATTTGTTCATATCATGAGGCGTACCGCGCAATTTTTTGATCTGGATATATCTCATGAGTTTATGGCTTTCATTGATACCAAGCTCGATTATACCGTCCGATAGAAATTGCTCGACACCATACTCGCTTAATATCGGTGAAGTAGCTTGGGTTTCTACGATCAGAAATGAGGTTACATTGATCTCACGTAGAAATCCGAAGAAATGGAACAATTCTTTCCGCGGATTCTCAAACTCTGTTAAAGCGTATAACCCGTTCAATGAATCAATTACGACCAAGTCAAGATCGCCAAATTCTACACGATCGATAATAAGTTTCTGGATATCATTTAACCAGTTGATCTCAATATTAGTGTTACTAAGGATCGAGGTTTTAATCTCGCCATGTTCATTTCTATTCATGGACCTATTACCATCTACATTACCATTATTTTGTTCTTTCTTCTTTTTATCCAATTCCTTCTTCAGCATCAAGCGCAACGTTCCATAATCAGCGATCTCCAGGCTATCATGATCGATATCATTCATGCCAAGTTTGGCCATATTATTGACCAGGCTCTCTTTATTCTGCTCTAAAGAGATATATAATCCCTTCATGTTGTTCAATTTCATGCTGTTGTAAAGTATGGTAAATGTAAAAGATGTCTTCAGTGTACCAGGTCCGCCAAGAACCAAACATACGCTACCCGCAGGTATTCCCGGCTCCAAATACTGGTCAAAACCTTCAATATGGGTATAAACAACTCTATTTTGATAATTTTCATTGTCCAAGGTAAACTCCTCCTCGAATGTTTTCGATCTCATACAAAATGATGTAAATCGAACACTTAGTCTCTCTTCGGTGATAATATATTAACGATTGTATATTAATTTAAGGGTTGATTTTATTGAAGAGTAAAACGATGTTCTAATGATTCTAAAAACGGAATTTCATCATCAAAATCATCTATTTCATCGTAATCTTTTGTATATATTTTTATCCAATATTTTATTAATATTCCACCCTCATAACCAGTGCCACCGAGGATATCTCCTACTTTATATTTGCTTCCATCCGTCTTTTTCATTTATGATAAACATTGGATATTTCAACATCACCTGAACTGGCTTCAACAGGTCCTGTTTGTTATTCATCATCCTTATTCTCTTCGGTGATACATCCACTACTGAAGATTGCGGCCAGTAACAACAAAAAAATGCCAAATAGAACAATTTTTTTATACATTTTACACCCCCTGATTTCGAATTATTATAAATTTAGAAGAATATTTTGCCTATAAATACTTTTTATGAAGAGAATAATCTAAATCAGATGTAATATCAATCGAGAAAGTGTGAGGTTTGAGTACGCTTCGCTTGAGGTGAGAGGATTATCCCATTTACCCTTCTGAACCCACCCTCTTTCCTATGCCCTCTGTCCTCTCTCCAAACACCTCAAACCTCTCGACTCCAGACTCTCGACTTTAATTCGATAATTAATCAACTCGACTCTATAGACTCGTTGACTGCACAAAAATAAATTGACTTATTGATTTGTTCTTATTTTTGTTAGAGCTTAGAATTCCTTGAAATTTTGTTATTTATAATCGGAATTCTAACCCCTGCTCAGCTACTCATCATTCCATCAATAGCTGAGCTTGCGCCAGCC